>CAIYZB010000148.1 GCA_903930545.1 uncultured Alphaproteobacteria bacterium | reverse complement strand
GTCCGCCCCGTCAGCCTGACATCGCCCAGCAGGGCCACGGTGGCACTGTCGGCTGCCACCCACACGGCCACCGCGCCAGGCTCGATCTGCCAGCCCGGGATTTCCACCCTATAGGTGGCCAGAAGGCGGGGATCGGCTGTGACACTGACCCGACGGGATTCACCAGCCTCAAGGGCCACACGGGTCCAGCCGATTAGACGCTGGCCACCGGCAATGCGGGCATAGACCTGGGCGGTCTCGATCCCGGCCCGGTCGCCGAGATTTCGCACCTCGAAGCTGGCCACCACGGTCTCGCCGCCCTGAAGGTTCAGGCTCTCATAGCCAAACTTGGTGTAGGACAGGCCAAAACCGAACGGAAACAGGGGCTTGGTCCCCTGCAGGTCGAACCAGCGATAGCCGACATCTGCCCCTTCCGGGTGCTCCACCGAAAAGCGGCCCTTGTGCTGCTGGACGTCGGGACGGGTGGTGGGGATGGTCTGACCCTCCACCGGGGGACCGAAGATCTGGCCGGGGATTTCCGGGCGGACCAGTTGATCCACACCGGTGGGGAAGCTCACCGGCAGGCGGCCCGACGGATTGACGTCGCCCACCAGGATCCGGGCAATGGCCTCGCCGCCCCGGGTTCCTGGATACCAGGCGCTGAGCACGGCCTGGACGTCGTCCAGCCAGGGCATGAGGACTGCCGTGCCGGTTTCCAGAACCACCACGGTGCGGGGATTGGCCGCCGCGACGCGAGCGATCAGGTCATCCTGATCATCGGGCAGGTTGAGGCTCGGCAGGTCCTCGGCCTCCGTCGCCCACTGGACGGCGAAGACCACGGCGACATCGGCCTGGCGAGCCACCTCGGCGGCGGCATCCGGATCGACCCCGTCATGGAAGACCACCTCGGTATTGCGGGTCAGGGCCTTGAGCGCCTTGAGAGGCGAAGAGGGGTGATAGGTGATCTTGGCAAAGGCCCCTGCCATGCCGGCGACCTCGATCTCCAGACCGGGCCCGCCCACGGGAATGACCTGGGAAGACCCACCGCCGGACAGGACCCCGGCATCGGCATGACCACCGATCACGGCGATACGCCGGGTGGTCGGCGGCAAGGGCAGGAGCCCGTCATTCTTCAGCAGGACCGTCCCGGCCTCGGCAGCCGCCTGGGCAATGGCCCCATTGGCCTCATAGTCCGTCTCGCGGTGGGCTGCCGGGTTGTCCATGACCCCCTTGTCAAAGAGGCTGCGCAGGATGCGGTGGACCATGAGGCACAGGTGCTCGAAGGGCACCTCGCCCTGCTCGACGGCCTCCTTCAGGGGCGCGCCGAAATAGACCTGCTTGTCCAGCTGCTCGCCGCTTTCCTGGTCCAGACCGGCCAGGGCCGCCTTGGCCGTGGAGTGGACCGCGCCCCAGTCAGACATGACCCAGCCGCGATAGCCCCAGTCCCGGCGCAGGACGTCGGTGAGCAGGAAGGGGTTCTCGCCCGCCCATTCGCCATTGACCCGGTTATAGGCACACATGACCGAGCCGGGATCGCCGATCTCGATGGCGATCTGGAAGGCGAGGAGATCGCTCTCCCGCAATGGACCTTCCTCCATCCGGGCATCCACCACATGGCGGCAGGTCTCCTGGTCGTTGAGGGCAAAGTGCTTCAGGGTGCAGACGATGTTATTGGTCTGGGCTCCGCGGATGGCCTCACCAGCAAGGACCCCGGCCAGCAGGGGATCTTCCCCCAGATATTCGAAATTGCGCCCGCAGCGGGGCTCGCGGGCCAGATTGGCTCCGCCCCCCAGCAGGACATTGAAGCCCTTGTCCCGGGCTTCGGACCCCACCATGGCCCCGCAGGCAAAGGCCAGCTCAGGGTCCCAGCCCGAGGCCAGGCTCAGGCCCGAGGGAAGGCCGGTGGCGCCATCGCCGGGGCGCACTTTGCGGGGATTGGCGATGCCGAGGCTGGCGTCGGACTCGTTGAGGGCCGGAATGCCCAGGCGGGGCACGCCGGGAATATAGCCCGCCCCCAGTTCGGCATCCGCCGGGCGCTCGGCCAGCATGGCCGGCATGGGGCCGTGAACCAGTGAAATCATCTCATCCAGGGTCAGCTGGGCGATGAGCAGGTCCGCCCGCTCGTCAGCAGACAGGGACGCATCCATCCAGGGGCGCTCGGTCGTCATCTGTCTTCCTCCCAGGCCCGGTTCCGGGCGCTTGTCTATCAGGGCACCAGGGCCTCGAACTCGTCCACCAGCCGCTCCAGCTGGGTCATGCCCGCAGCCCAGAAGGCCTTTTCCCGGGGATTGAGGCCAAAGGGCTTGAGGGCCTCTACATAGGTCCGGGTGCCACCAGCTGCCAGCAGGTCCTCATAGAGGGGGGCGAAGCTGACCGGATCGGCGCGCCGCGCTTCCATCAGCCCGCGTACCAGCAGATCGCCGAAGGCATAGGCATAGACATAGAAGGGGGCGTGGACGAAGTGGCTGACATAGGCCCAGAAGTGCTCATAGCCCGCATTCAGCTTCACTGCCGGGCCGAGGCTCTCGCCCATGACCTCCAGCCACAGGGCCCCGATCTGGTCCGGGGAGAGTTCCCCCTCCAGACGCGCGTGGTGGAACCTGCTCTCGAAGCGGTGGAAAGCGATCTGGCGGACCACGGTATTGAGCCCGTCCTCGATCTTGCCTGCCAGCAGACCCAGACGCTCTTCGCGGCTGGCCCCGGCCAGAAGCCGGTCAAAGACCAGGCCCTCGCCGAAGATGGAGGCGGTCTCGGCCAGGGTCAGGGGCGTGTCGGCCAGAAGGGTGCCAAGGGGCGAGCACAGGGTCTGGTGCACCGCATGGCCCAGCTCATGGGCCAGGGTCAGGACATCCCGACGCTCGCCCATATAGTTGAGGAAGACGTAAGGGTGGTGGGCCGAGGTCACCGGATGGCTATAGGCCCCCGACTGCTTGCCGGAGCGGGGCCGGGCATCGATCCAGGGCTTTGCAAAGAAGGTCTGGGCGGTTTCGGAGAACTTCGGGGCCAGATCGGCAAAGCTGTCCAGGACCATGGCCCGGGCCTCTGCCCAGTCATAGGTCCGGGGCTGGGCCGTATTGAGGGGGGCGTTGCGGTCCCAGTAGTCGAGGGACTTACGGCCCATGATCTTGGCCTTGAGGGCATAATAGCGGTGGCTGACCTTGGGATAGGCCTCGACCACGGCGGCCTCCAGGGCCTCCACCGCATCAGCATCCACCTCATTGGCGATGTGTCGGGAGGCGGCCGGGGTGGGATATTTCCGCCAGCGGTCTTCCACCTGCTTTTCAAAAGCGAGTGTGTTGATCGCCAAGCCAAGGACTGAGGTTCGTTCTTCCAGGGCCTTGGCCAGGGCCTGACCGGCCTGCTTGCGACGATCCCCGTCAGGGTCGGACATCCGGTTGAGGATTTCCGGCAGGGTCAGGCTTTCCTTGCCCACCTTGGCCGTCAGCCGCGCCAGGGTCTCGTCATAGAGCCGGGTCCAGTTGGCCACGGCCGGGCCGCGATCCACCAGCAGGTGCTCCAGATCGGCAGAGAGCTCATGGGGCCGTGACAAACGAACCCGACGCATCCATGGCCGCCAGCGGGCCGCGGGGGGATGGGCGCGGAAGGCCGCCTCGATCTCCGGGTCCTCCAGCTGGTTCAGCTCGAGGGTGAAATAGAGGCTCTCGGCCGCGACCTGGGAGGCCCGGGTGCGCAGGTCACCTTCGAACTTGGCCCAGGCGGAATCGTCCCGCGCCGTCGACGAGGCCAGGCCTGCATAGGCCCCGACACCCCACAGACCATTGGTGGCCGTCTCATAAAGGTTGATCCCGTGGTCCAGGATTTCGCCGAGGCGCAGGGGGTCGCTGCGCATGGCCACGAACCGGCCCTTGAGCTTGACCAGCTCGTCATTGGCCACCTTGGCGGAGGCAAGGTCGATCTCGATCTTCGGGTCTTCGCGGCCCGAATAGAGATCATCGAGGCACCATTCCGGCAGGGTGTCGTGGTTCACAGGGGCGTTCATGGCCCTGTTCTAGCCCGACCGATGCAGCGACGTCACCGCATGGCCGGGGGCCTGGACAGCTTTTTATCACCTCAGACCAGAAATGACCGCAGCAGGAGGTTGGTCTCGGTGGAGGCGATGCCCTCGATGAGGCGGATGGCATCGAGGGTGCGACTGAAATGATCCAGGCTGTCGGTGTCCAGCTCGGCGATCAGGTCCCATCGGCCATTGGTGGAATGGACCGAGGTAACCTCGGCGAAGCCGCGCAGGGCCTTGAGCACCGCGCCGGTACGTTCGCCTTCGATATCGATGCACATCATGGCCCGGACCCTCTGGGCCTCCAGATCCGGTCGGGCCCGGATGGTGAAGCCCTGGATCGTACCCCGGGCCAGCATGCGATCAATCCGGTTCTGGACCGTGCCTCTGGAGACCTTGAGGCTCGCCGCCAGGGCTGAGGCCGGGGCCCGGGCATCGGCCCGCAGCAGGGAGAGGAGTTGGCGGTCGAGGTCGTCCATCTAAGCTTTCGCTATTCTAACATGACATTTCGTCATTCTTTCCGACAATCTGTAGCACATATCGCCGTATCGGCTAGCGCCATCCAGAGGGAAGCTTGGGTTCCACACCCTGTTTCCGAGGATCCCATGAGCCGGCCGACCTTCCTGATGACCGACCCGGGTCACTATGACGTCTCCTACCGAATCAATCCCTGGATGAGCCCCGACGCCTGGTCACCCGCCAAGGCCCGTGCGGCCCTGGCCGGCTCTGCCGCCCTGCGCGCTGCCCTGGAGGCGGCCGGCGGCCTGGTAGAGATGATCCCCGCCGAGCCCGGCCTGCCGGATCTGGTCTTTCCGGCCAATGCCGCCACGGTTCTCAATGGCACCGTCCTTCTGGCTCGCTTCCGTCATCCGGAACGCCAGGGGGAGGAAGGTCCCTTCCGCGCCATGTTCGAGCGCCTGAAGGCCCGGGGCGTGGTCCGCCGCATCGTCGACCTGCCGGAAGGCATGTTCCACGAAGGGGCTGGAGATGCGATCTGGGACCGGACGCGGGGTCTGTTCTGGACCGGCCACGGTCCGCGCTCCCATGCCGGGGCGGGACAGGTCATTGCCGAGACCTTCGGCCAGCCCGTCGTGGCCCTGGAACTGGCCAGCGAGCGCTTCTATCACCTGGACACCTGCTTCCGGCCCCTGGATGGCGGTCAGGTTCTCTATTATCCGCCGGCCTTCACCCCTGAGGCCCTTGCTGCCATCGAGGCCCGGATCGCCCCTGCCGACCGGATCATCGCCACGGCCGAAGATGCCGCGGCCTTCTGCGTCAATGCCGTCTGCATCGAACGCACCGTGATCATGGCCCAGGCCCCCTCAGACCTGCGCACCCGGCTGGAGGCCCATGGCTACCGCCTGGCCGAGGTCGATCTGTCTTCCTTCATCCTGTCCGGCGGCGCAGCCTTCTGCATGACCCTGCGCCTTGACCAGACCGCCCTTCCCGCCCTTCAGGAGGCCTGAGCCATGAATGCCATCTCCCCCAACCTCACCGGCCGCCTCATCGCCCGCGAAGACGTCTATGGTGCCACCAACTACAAGCCCCTCGACGTCGTCCTGAACCGGGGCGAGGGCGTCTATGTCTGGGATGTCGAGGGCAAGCGCTATCTCGACTGCCTGGCGGCCTATTCAGCCGTCAATCAGGGTCACTGCCACCCGAAGATCCTGGCGGCCATGATCGAGCAGGCCCAGAAGCTGACCCTCACCTCGCGGGCCTTCCGCAATGACCAGCTGCCGCTCTTCTATGAGGAACTTTGCGAACTCACCGGCAGCCACATGGCCCTGCCGATGAATTCCGGTGCCGAGGCCGTCGAAACCGCCCTCAAGACCGTCCGCAAGTGGGGCTATGAGGTCAAGGGCGTGCCGGCCGATCGCGCCGAGATCATCGTCTGTAATGAGAACTTCCACGGCCGCACCCTGGCAGTGGTAGGCTTCTCCACCGATCCCCAGACCAAGGCTGGCTTCGGGCCCTTCCCCAAGGGCTTCGTCAATGTGCCCTATGGCGATGCCGAGGCCTTTGAGGCTGCCATCACCGAGAACACAGTTGGTTTCCTGGTGGAGCCCATCCAGGGCGAGGCCGGGGTCATCATCCCGCCGGCCGGCTATCTGAAGGCCGTGCGGGAGATCTGTACCCGTCGCAACATCGTCCTGATCCTGGACGAGATCCAGACGGGTCTGGGACGGACCGGCAAGCTGCTTGCCGAGCAGCACGAGGGTATCGAGGCCGATGTCACCCTGGTGGGCAAGGCCCTGTCCGGCGGCTTCTATCCGGTCTCGGCCATGCTTTCGAACACCGATGTCCTGGGGGTTCTGAAGCCCGGCGACCACGGATCGACCTTTGGCGGCAATCCCCTGGCCTGCGCCGTGGCGCGGATGGCCATGAAGGTGCTGGTGGAGGAGGGCATGATCGAGAACGGCGCGACCGTGGGCGATCGTCTCAAGGCCTCGCTCTCGGCGATCAAGCACAATTCCATCCGCGAGGTCCGCGGTCGCGGCCTGATGCTGGCTGTGGAACTTCACCCGGAAGCGGGCGGTGCCCGCCGGATCTGCGAGGCCCTGAAGACCCGGGGCCTCCTCGCCAAGGACACCCATGGCGACACCGTCAGGCTGTCTCCGCCCCTCGTCCTCACCGCCGACCAGGCTGACTGGATCGCCGGTGAGTTCGAAGGAGCCTTGAGAGAGGTTATCGGCTAGCCGGACCCTGGCTGAGGCGCGCCTCTGTCAGGACATAGGCGCGCACGTCCTCAGCCTCCTTGGGGGTGAGGAAGCGGGAGAAGCTGGCCATGCCATTGGCCTTCTTCGCCCCGTCAATGACCACCGACTTCCAGTCCTCGGAGGTCAGGACCAGGGGCGAGCGCTTCAGGTCCGGCAGATAGGCCCCACTGGCATTGGGGCCGTGGCAGACCTGGCAGTTCTGATGGAACAGGGAGAAGCCGTTCTTGGCATCGCCCGTCGAGGTCACACCTGCCAGGTTGAGGGGCGGCATGGTGGCGATGTCATAGGCCGGAGCCTTGGCCTTGCCCCCCAGCTTGAAGACCATCAGACGGCCCGGAAGGCGCGAGCGTTCCGGCAGGAAGGCCGGAGCCGAGAGGGCACCGGAACCGCCATAGCCCACCATCAGGGCCACATACTGCTCGCCATCCAGCTCGTAGGTCGAGGGGGCGGCGATGACGCCGTTCTGGGTGGTGTAGCTCCACAGCTTCTTGCCATTGGCCGCGTCATAGGCCGCGAACTGACCTTCGGCACCGCCCTGGAAGACCAGGCCGCCCGCCGTGGAGAGAACACCGGCGTTCCAGAAGAAGGGATGCTCCACCGTCCAGCGGGCCTTCTGGGCCACCGGATCCCAGGCCACCAGCTGACCCCGGACCATGGCCTTGATGGCCTTCATCTGGGCTTCGTCATTGGGCAGGGCATTGGCCAGGAAGTTGGTCCCGACATTCCAGCTGCCCGCCCGATACTTGTAGCCGGCATCATTCACATAGCCGAAGGGCACGGACTGGGTCGGGATATAGACCAGGCCTTCCTTGGGATTATAGGCCATGGGGTGCCAGTTATGGGCTCCGAAGGGGGCCGGGAACTGCAGGGACGGGGCGTCCTGATAGCGCACGCCGGGGGCCTCGATGGGCCGGCCGGTCTTCATGTCCACACCCGTCGCCCAGGTGATTGGGGCATAGGGCTTGGCCGAGATCAGCTGACCGGAGGCCCGGTCCAGAACATAGAAGAAGCCGTTCTTCGGGGCCTGCATCAGGACCTTGCGATCCTTGCCGGCGATCTTCAGGTCCGCCAGCATGATGTGCTGGGTCGCCGTATAGTCCCAGCTCTCCCCCGGGGTGGTCTGGTAGTGCCAGACATATTCCCCGGTGTCGGGCTTCAGGGCCAGGATGGAGGAGACAAAGAGGTTGTCACCCTTGCCGTCCGAACGCTTGCCGTGGTTCCAGGGCGAGCCATTGCCGACCCCGGCATAGAGGATGTCGAGTTCAGGATCATAGGCCATGGCGTCCCAGACGGTGCCGCCACCGCCAGAGGCCTTCCAGCCCTCGCCGAACCAGGTGGCCCCGGCCTTTTCCTTCATGATCTTGTCAGAGGCGGCGTTGTCGGCCTCCCCCTTGGGATTGGGGGTGGTGTAGAAGCGCCAGACCATCTTGCCATTGGCCGCGTCATAGGCCGACAGATAGCCGCGCACGCCATATTCAGCGCCGCCATTGCCGATCAGGACCTTGCCCTTGATGACCCGGGGAGCCCCCGTGATGGTGTAGGGCTTGGAATTGTCCGTGGTCTGGACCGACCAGGCGACCTTGCCGGTTCCAGCCTCCAGGGCCACCAGACGGCCGTCAAGGGTGCCGACATAGACCCTGCCTTTCCAGACCGCGACCCCGCGATTGACTACGTCACAGCAGGCGTCAAAGCCCTTGGAGCCGTCGACCTTGGGGTCATAGGACCACTTCAGGGCCCCGCTCTTGGCGTCAAAGGCATAGACCTTGGACCAGGCGGTGGTG
>CAIYZB010000147.1 GCA_903930545.1 uncultured Alphaproteobacteria bacterium | reverse complement strand
GGCAGCCCCCAGGTGCCGGGCACCAGAACAAGCAGGATGGCGAGGTTGACCAGATTGGCGACCCACATCAGCACGGCCCCCGGGCCCGGCCGGCCCAGGCCTTCCAGCCAGAAACTCGCGGCCACACTGATTGCATAGCCCGGCAGGGACAGGGCAAAGATCTGCATGGTCCGCCCGGCACCGTCGGCAAGGTCCGGTTCAAGTCCGATATGGTGGACGAAGGCGGGGCCAAACAGCCAGGTGAGAACCATGGTGATCCCCCCGATCCAGAGGCTGTAGATCAGGCCACGGCGCAGGACGGCCCCGGACAGATCAGCCCGGCCCTCCCCCGTCTTACGGGACGTCATGACCTGGATACCGGTCAGAAGACCGATGGCCATGGACAGCACCACGCTGGTCGGTGCCCAGGCCAGGGCGTGATAGCCGAGCTCGGTAGCCGAGAAGCGACCGACCACGATGGCGTCGCAAAGCCCCATGGTCATGATGCCCAGGCGCGAGACCACCACGGGCCAGGACAGACCCCAGAGCTCGATCGCCTCGATGCGGATCAGGGAATGACCAGGATGAGCAGCACTCTGGTCGGGAGCCGGCTCGGCCATGGGAACACCCGCTTAAGAAGCCGCGGAAGGTGACGACTTGCCCCCGCTTCGGCAACCCCACCTGACAGGGCTGATCACCAATTCGGGCGCCGGTGGTGGAAAAACCACGTCCGGCGCCGCGCAAATCAGGATTAGCCTCTGATGCTGGACAGGAGGCTTCCGATGGCAAAGGTGATCGCCGAACGCATGTGTGCCGTGGTCGAGGGCGACTTTGTCGTCTTCCTGATCGGCGCGCGGATCAATCACCTATGGAAGGTCTGGCAATGGTGGCCAGTGGCCACGGCCATGCCCCGGATGCTGGCGGAACTGAGCCGCAATCCGGATATCGGGCTGATGAGCTATTACATCTGCCTTGGACCGCACGGTCCGGTCCTGGTCCAGTACTGGCGCAGCTTTGATGCCCTGGAGGCCTATGCCAAGGCCAAGGAGTCCGAACACCTGCCGGCTTGGGCGGCCTTCAACCGTGCTGTCGGCAGCAATGGCGATGTCGGGATATGGCACGAGACCTACCGCATTCAGGCCGGGGCCTATGAAAGCGTCTATAACAACATGCCCGCCTTCGGCCTCGGCCAGGCGGGCAAGCTCGTCGAGGCCCGAGGGCATCGCCAATCGGCCCGGCAGAGGCTCTCTGCCGGGGCCTGATCTGTCAGGGTCTAGACGGCGGCCCGAAGGGTAGCGTCCAGCCGGTCATCCTTGAGCTTCTCCGCCACCAGGAAGGCCAGTTCCAGGGCCTGTTCGCCATTGAGACGCGGGTCGCAATGGGTGTGATAGCGATCCGCCAGATCGCCTTCCGACACTGCGCGGGCACCGCCCAGGCACTCGGTGACATTCTGGCCGGTCATTTCCAGGTGCACGCCACCGGGATGAACCCCCTCGGCCTTGCAGATTTCCACAAAGCTCCGGACCTCTGACAGGATCCGGTCGAAGGGCCGGGTCTTGTAGCCATTGGCCGCCGTCAGGGTATTGCCGTGCATGGGATCGATGGCCCAGACCACGGAACGCCCGGCCTTCTTGGTGGCCTGGAGCAGGCGCGGCAGGCGATCGGCGATCTTGTCGGAGCCAAAGCGGCCATAGAGGGTCAGGCGGCCCGGTTCGTTGTGCGGGTTGAGCACATCGATCAGACGCAGCAGATCGTCACCTTCCATAGTGGGACCGCACTTCAGACCCAGGGGGTTCTTGATGCCGCGGAAGAATTCCACATGGGCCCCGTCCAGCTGGCGGGTGCGTTCCCCGATCCAGACTAGGTGGGCAGAGGTGTCGTACCAATCGCCGCTGGTGCTATCGACGCGAGTCATTGCCTCCTCATAGCCCAGCAACAGAGCCTCGTGGGAGGTGAAGAACTCCACCTGATGCAGCTCGCGGTGATTGTCCGGGGTGACCCCGATGGCGGCCATGAAGGTCAGGGCCTCGGAGATCTTTTCCGACAGCTCGCGGTACTTGGCCCCCTGCGGACTGTCGGAGACAAAGCCCAGGGTCCAGCGATGGATGTTGTAGAGGTCGGCATAGCCGCCGCCGGCAAAGGCCCGCAGCAGGTTCAGGGTCGAGGCTGACTGGGAATAGGCCTTGAGCAGACGCTCGGGATCCGGCGCACGGCTCTCGGCATCGAATTCCATGCCGTTGATATTGTCCCCGCGATAGGAGGGCAGCTCGACGCCATTGATGGTTTCCACCGGCGACGAGCGCGGCTTGGCGAACTGGCCAGCCATGCGGCCCAGCTTCACTACCGGCTTGCCGCCGGCAAAGGTCAGGACCACGGCCATCTGCAGGATCAGACGGAAGGTGTCGCGGATATTGTCCGCGTGGAATTCCTTGAAGCTCTCGGCACAGTCCCCGCCCTGGAGCAGGAAGGCGCGGCCCCCGGCCACATCCCCCAGCAGGGACTTCAGGCGACGGGCCTCACCGGCAAAGACCAGGGGCGGCATGCCACGCAGGGTCTGCTCCACCCGCGCCAGGGCGGCCAGATCCGGATAGTCCTCCGGAATGTGCTTGGCGGGTTTGGCGCGCCACGACGCCGGGGTCCAGTGATCAGTCATCAGCTCAACTCGTTACCGCCACAAGGTCGGCGGGCCGGGCGTTTTACTCGCATTGCGCCCGAGCGTCGACAGGGGTTTCACGAACCCCCTCAGTCAGCTTCGCTGACAGCTCCCCCAGAGGGGGAGCAATTGCTGTTCCTAATTCCCCCCCCGAGGGGGAGGTGGCAGGCGAAGCCTGACGGAGGGGGCCCGTCAGGGCGCAGGCCGTAGCTGCCAGGGCCCCCACTGCCAGCCACCATTCCTGCCAAACCCCGAAGGACACCGCCGCAAAGGTCAGATAGATCACCGCCGTCGCCACCCTCACCGACCGGACGGGACTGCGATCGGGCGCGCTCTGTCCGCCGAGAACCACCGCCCAGAAGACGGCCGCGGCCATGGCCCCGATGAGTCCCAGCTCAAGCCAGATCTGCAGGGCGGCATCATGAGGATGCAGGCGGATGCCGGGGGAGAAGCTGCGGCTGGCGTCCAGCCCCCAGCCGCGCAGAGGATGGTCACTGATCCAGTCGGCGGCATGGCTCCAATAACCCATGCGCTGGGACCAGGAGAGAGACACCGCCGCCTTGAGGGCATCGAACAGGCCAAGGTGGCGGGTGATCCAGAGAATGCCGGGGGCGGCCAGGAAGAGGAAGGCCACCACGCCCCCCATGACCCGAGGGGCCCAGATAGGGGAGCGCCAAGTGGCCAGGGCGGCCAGGCCCGCAAAGACCACGGCGATCAGGGGCGCATCAGACCCGAAGGCCAGGCTGGAGACCACAATCCCGGCCCCGATAGGCAGGGCCAACCAGTAGCGCAAACCGATCTGTGCGCCCGCCAGTATGGCCGCCGGGGCCAGCAGGGTCAGGACAAAGCCCGACTGGGCGACATTCTTCATGGCCAGGTCAGGGCGGATAGCCTCGGTGCCCAGCAGGACCCGCCCGAAGCGATAGATCCCGGCCCCCGTCGTCGCCTCAGCCACCATGATCAGGCCGAACAGGGCCGTGCCCCAGGCCAGGATCTGCAGGGCCAGACGACGGGACTTGGGGCTGGCGATCCTGACGGCATAGATCGCCGCCCAGTAGGTCGGCACCTGCAAGACAAGCTTGAGGGCTGTGGAGGACTCCAGATCCTCAGGCTGGTGAGGGCTCCAGACTGATGAGCCGACCGCCCACAGCAGGATCACGATCACCGCAAAGGCCGCCGGTCGGTCGACCTCATCCACCCGGGCCCATTTCAGGGTCAGGAGACCGGCAAGGGCCATGACCGGGGCAAAGGCCAGGGGCCCGAGCCAGCCGACAACCGGGGTCAGAGCCAGAAGCCCGATCAGGACGGCACCGCACGAGGCGGCCGCCCGATCAGAGACCTGGCCCGTCTGGGTCACGCCGACAGGCCCGGGGCCACATACTTGTCCCGCATGGTGACAAGTTCCTCGGCCAGGGTCGGGTGAACGGCGCAGGTGGAATCCCACTGGGGCTTGGTGATCCCCATCTTCAGGGCAATGGCCGCCATCTGGATGATCTCGGGCGCATCGGGGCCGACCACATGGCAGCCTAGAACCTTCTCGCCCTCGGCGGCCACCACCAGCTTGATCATGCAGCGCTCGGTGCCGCCATAGAAGGTCTCCTTCATGGGGCGGAAGCGGGAAAAATAGATGTCTATCTTGCCGTGGGCGTGGCGGGCCTCAGCCTCGGTCATGCCCACAGAGCCGACGGGGGGCTGGGAGAAGACCGCCGAGGCCACCATCTCGTGATCGAAATGGGTGGGGTTGTTGTAAAATTCGGTCTGGGCAAAGGCGGCACCCTCGCGGATCGCCACCGGGGTCAGGTTGATGCGATCGGTGACATCCCCCACGGCCCAAATGCTCGGGACATTTGTGCGCGAGAAGGTGTCCACCGCGATGGCCCCGCCCTCGGTGACCTTCACGCCCGCGCTCTCCAGGCCCAGACCCTCGACATAGGGTTTGCGCCCCGTGGCAAACATCACCACCTCGCTGGTCAGGTGGGCCCCACCCTCAAGGTGGCTGACCAGACCCTGGTCGGTCTTTTCGATCCGGGTGTGGCGGGTATCCAGCTTCAGCTTGATCCCCCGGGCCTGGATTTCCTCGGCCACATGGGTGCGGATGCTGTCGTCAAAGCCCCGCAGGATGTTCTCCCCGCGATAGACCAGGGTGGTATCCACCCCAAGACCGTTGAAGATCCCGGCAAACTCCACGGCGATGAAGCCGCCGCCCACCACCACCACAGACTTCGGCAGGGTCTCGAAGTGGAAGGCCTCCTCCGAGGTAATGGCGTGCTCGATCCCCGGCAGTCCGTCAGGCCGGAAGGGCCGTCCGCCCGTGGCGATCAGGATCTTGGCCGCCGTGATGGCCCCGATGCCCTCGACCTCGACGCTGTTGGGACCGGTGACCCGGGCCTTGCCATGCAGGACCTCGGCCCCGGCATTCTTCAGATTGGTCACATAGATGGAGGAGAGCCGGGCGATCTCCTTGTCCTTGGCCCCGAGGAAGCGGCCCCAGTCAAAGACCGACTGGGACGGCGACCAGCCATAGCCTTCGGAAACCGCCGCCATGTGCGGAAACTCCGAGGCATAGACCATGAACTTCTTCGGCACACAGCCGCGGATCACGCAGGTGCCGCCAACCCGATATTCCTCGGCCACGGCGACCTTCGCCCCGGTCATGGCCGAGAGCCTGGCCGCCCTCACCCCGCCGGAACCGGCACCGATCACGAACAGGTCATAGTCAAATTCAGCCACGGCGGGCTCCTTAAGGCTCGATCGTCACGACGCCGGTGGGGGTGCCCACCAGGGCCAGGTCAGCGAGGTCCAGGAACAGGCCATGTTCCACCACCCCGGTGACGCTCTTCAGCGCCGAGGCCAGGGCGGCCGGTTCCTCGATCCGCCCGCAGGCGACGTCATAGATAAGATTGCCCCCATCGGTCTTCACCGCCACCCCGTCCTTCATCCGAAGGCGCGGGGGGATGCCGATGTCGCATTCGGCCAGGGCATCACAGATGCGATTGGCGGTGGACAGGTGACCGAAGGCCACCACCTCGATGGGCAGGGGGAACTTGCCCAGAGTCGGCACCCGCTTGGCGGCATCGGCGATGACCACACAGCGCTTGGAGGCTTCCCAGACCAGCTTTTCCCGCAGCAGGGC
>CAIYZB010000146.1 GCA_903930545.1 uncultured Alphaproteobacteria bacterium | reverse complement strand
GAAGCCTCCGAGGCCCTGACAGCGCGCTATGGGGCCGTCCCTGAGAGCGAAGCCCAGGTCATTGTCGCCCTGGGGGGGGACGGCTTCATGCTGGAAACCCTGCACCGCCAGATCGACAGCCACAGGCCCATCTACGGCATGAACCGCGGCTCGGTCGGGTTCCTGATGAACGAATACAGCGAGGATGATCTCCTGGAGCGGATAAACGCCGCCGAGAGCGCGGTTATCCACCCCCTTTCCATGGTGGCGCGCGACGTCCACGGCACGGAACACCGGGCCCTGGCGATCAATGAGGTCTCCCTGCTGCGCCAGACCCGCCAGACGGCCAAGCTGAGGATCTCCATCGACGGCAAGGTGAGGCTGGGAGAACTGTCCTGCGACGGGGCCCTGGTGTGCACGCCTGCCGGATCTACCGCCTATAACCTCTCCGCCCATGGCCCCATCATCCCCCTGGACGCCAAGGTTCTGGCCTTGACCCCGATCAGCGCCTTCAGGCCTAGGCGCTGGCGCGGGGCCCTGCTGCAGCACACGGCCCAGGTAAGCTTCGAGATCCTCGAAGGCGACAAGCGCCCGGTCAGCGCCGTGGCCGACAATTTCGAGGTCCGGGATGTCATCGAGGTCCGGATCGCCGAGGACCGGGAAATCAGCCTGCAGATGCTGTTCGACGCCGAGCGAAGCCTGGAAGAGCGCGTACTTGCAGAACAATTCTCGGTCTGAAGCTCAAATCTGGTGTTTCGTGCGTTGTTAACGCCTGTGTTTTAGGGTCAGACTCGAGTTTGTTGAGGAGTCGCTCTGTGAGCCATTCAAACGTCGGACAAGTCATTCCCGCTTCCAACAGCTTGAAGCTGAAGGTTGGCGGTCGGTTCGGGGCTATTGACGCCAGCGCGATCGCAAAGGCCGAAGCGGCCCTCAAGAGCCTGTCGTCCAATTTCTCGCAATGGCTTCAGGACGAAGTGGTGAAACTGGACGGGGCCCGTCAGGCCGTCCGGGTCGACGGCATTTCGGTTGCGACCATGGAAACCCTCTATCTTCGGGCCCATGACCTGAAGGGTCTGGGAACCACCTATGAGTTTCCGATCATCACCCGGATCGCCGGTTCGCTCTGCCGACTGATCGACGACAAGGACAAGCGGGTTCAGGCCCCCATGGCCCTGATCGATGCCCATATCGACGCCATCAAGGCCGCGGTTCGCGACGACATCAAGACCGACGACCACCCCATCGGGGCGATCCTGGTCCAGGAACTGGAAAAGAAGGTCGTGGCCACGGGCCTGGCCTAAATCCCCCTCAGTCCCTTCGGGACAGCTCCCCCAAAGGGGGAGCAATTACCTTTCCTAATTCCTTCCCCTCTTGGGGAGGTGGCACGCGATAGCGTGACGGAGGGGGATTACATCACATTTGAAAGCGGCTCGGCGACCACGCCATAGCCGGCATCCACCGGCAGGGTCAGAACCTTGCCGTCCGGACCGTCCTCGATCTTCGGCAGGACAGTGACGAGGGTCCGGGCGCGGGCGCGGGCGACGCAGTCTTCCGCACTGCTGGCCTCGGCCAGAAGCTGGACATTCATACGGGTCGGGAAGATGACCTTGCGCTCGCCGGCCGCGGCCAGGCGCAGGACTTCGGCGGGCTCGATCCATTCCGCATCCACGGTCTCATGCCCGTCGCAGGCCGCCAGCTGTTCCGGCGGCGCATTGACGGCATAGAACCAGGTATCGAACCGCTTGGGCGTCAGGGGTGGCGTGATCCAGCGGGCAAAGACCGTCAGGGCGTGCAGGTCGAGACGGACATCCAGATCACGGATGACGTCGATAAAGGCCGTCTTGCCGGCATCAACGGCTGCGCGGACCTCCAGGGGGCAGGCCTCGTCATTGATGGCCGTGCCATCACTGTGGGTGCCCAGCAGGATACCCGCCTCCTCGAAGACCTCGCGGATGGCCGCGATCCTCAGGCCCCGCTGCTCGGCATCGAAGTCCCCATAGCCATTGACGTGGTCTGCCCAGGCCGGGTCGTGGTCGCCCTCATGGCTTTTGCCGCCCGGGAAAACCAGGGCACCTGAGGCGAAATCGATCTGGTGGTGGCGCTTGACCATAAGGACCTCGAAGGGTCCGTCCCGCAGCAGCAGGATGGTGGCGGCGGGCTTGATGTCGGGGGACAGGGGTGCGTCGGTCATGGGGCCAGATTGGGCACCTGGACCGCCCGACGCAACCGTTTAGGCGGTCTGGGCGAGCCTCGGAGCCTTGCGGCGTTCGGCAGAGACCCGGTCCATCTTTTCCAACAGGTAATCGACATCTTCGCGGGAGGTGGACTGGGGCTGGGTCAGGAACCGCTGGAGCATACGCTCCTGGAAGCGCTCCTGGTCCTTGGCACCGCCGTCGAATTCCATGGAATGGAAGGTATCCACCCCGACCCGGAAGGCCGGATAAAGCCGGGCCGGCAGCCCTGCCCGCTCATAGATGGCGCGCAGGCCGAGGGGTCCGGCATCATGGATCATCAGCCAGGTCCGGTGATGCGGCACCTGGGCTAGCTCCGACAGGCCCCATTCGAAGAAGGTCATGTGGCCGTGCGCCAGGGCCCGCAGCAGGAGTGAGGCTGTGAGCCGATCGTTCTTGTGCAGATGGACCACGAAGCTTTTGACGTCCGCCGCGCGGCCTGCCTGGTCCACCAGATCGATGGTGGCCCGCTCCTTGGTGCCGGTGGCGATGGACAGGGCCATCTCGGCGGAGACCGACTGGTGGTTCAGCAGGTGGTCGCGGACCTCCTCCGTCACCAGATCGATGAGCTTTTCGGTCACCGACATGGGCAGGGCGTTGCGATAGGCCACAGCCGCCAGGACCCGTTCAGACTTCTCGAAGCGCTCGATCACCTGCTGCAGGGCGCGCTCGGCAAAGTCGGCATTGTCATTGGCGCAGGCCGCCTCGACGGCGCGCTCCACACCATGCTGGACAATGGCCGTGGTCACGGTCTGGGACACGTGGGGCCGCTTGGCGATCACCACCTGACGGACCGGACCGCCCAGGCGAACGATCTCCACCAGATCCTCATCGGTAAAGGCCGGAGAGCCCGACAGGATGGGCAGGGCAATGGACTCCACGTCCTTGGCCAGCTTCAGGGCCACATCCCGCGGCAGCATCGGAGAATTCTTCAGGGTCACGGCCAGGGCACGGCGGACCAGCTCGGCGGCATCGGCGGCCATGACCCGCAGGATGTCCTGGGCCACCTGACGTTCCTCGTCAGACAGCTTCACCGTATCGATCTTTCGGCAGAGTTTGTGAGCTGCCACCGCACGCTCATCCGGGGTCGCCCCCTTGACCAGCGTCCGGATATCTTCGTCTGTGAGGGCGGAACGCGTGGTCGCCATAGATACCCAAATCCCAATGCCGGAATCGTAATCCCGCGCGATGATAGTGAATCCTTAGGCTTAATGATCCGTTGCCAGGGACGATCCTGTGGACACATTTGATTAAGCTTGGTCCGTAACGGCTTCCAAAGGCCGATGGCCTAGCATCATCCCGTCATTCCCGGGGTCTGCGCCATGTTCCTGAAGTCCATCCTTGCTAAGGCCGCCCCCGATCGCGGCGGCCTTTCGGCGACCCAGCAGGCCCTGGAAGCCCAGGCGGCCCTCCTGCCCTATGCCCTGGGGGTCTTCGCCATCAGCCTGCCCGCCTATGTCTGGGCCGGCAGCCACGCCGACAATGCCGTCTGGATGACCGGCAGCTTTGCGATCTTTGCAGCAGCCTGGGGCGCTTTTTACGGGGTCATAAACTGGCTGAAGGATCCCGACTTTGCGGCCAATACCACCCTTCGGGGACGGGTCCAGATCCTGTCGGCCCTGATCTGGGCCCTGGCCATTGCCCAGATCGCCGCCTTTGCCGACGGCGCCGGGGCCGCGCGCGAACCCCTGCTGGTGACCGCCCTGGCCGCCGCCGTCGTGGTGATCTTCTTTGCGGCCCCCTGGCTGCCCAGTCTGCTGATTGTTGGTCCCGCTGCGGCAGCCGGCCCGCTCATCGCCCTATATTCCCGACCCGACAGTGAGGAACTGGCCAATCTGGCCTGGGGGGGCATTGCCCTGGCCCATGCCCTGGCCCTGATCCTGAACCGGATCCTGCGCAGCCAGTTCGAACTGGCCGCCGAACGTGAGGTCCTGATGGCCGACCGCGCCCGCAGGGTCGAGGAGGCCGACCGTCTGGCCCGCTCCAAGTCCGACCTGGTGGCCACCCTCAGCCATGAGATCCGCAACGGCCTCACCGGCGTCGCCCATGTCCTGGCCTCGGCGGCCGGGCGCAATGGCCGGGGTGCCCCCTCCCGCGAGCAGCTGTCTGCAGCCCTGGATGCCGCAAACGACCTGATCGAGGTCCTCAATACGACCCTGGACTCCGAAACCGCTGAAGCCGGTCGCCTGTCGGTCCAGAAGGTGCCGATGGACCCCGTCGGCCTGATCCGTGACCTCGCTCTGCTCAATCGGCCCAATGCCATCGCCAAGGGCCTGGACTTCGACCTGCACATTGCCACTGAGCTCTCGGAAGACACCGCTGGCTCCATGATCGCCGATCCCCATCGGGTGCGTCAGATCCTGTCCAACCTGATCGGCAATGCCATCAAGTTCACGGTGCGCGGTCGGGTCGAGGCGCGGGTGGAACTCAGCGCCAATGGCGCGATCGCCATCGAGATCGCCGATACTGGCCCGGGACTGTCAGCCGAGGAGCTGGACCAGGCCTTCATTCCCTTCAATCGGATTGAGCGGACCAGCGCGGGTACCTCCGGGGCCGGCCTTGGCCTGTCCCTCGCCCGTCAGCTGGCCCAGCTCATGGGCGGCGAGCTCGAGGCGCACAGCGCGGTTGGCGTTGGCAGCTGTTTCCGGCTGGAACTGCCCTATGACGCCACGATCCTGGCGGCCCGCCACATCACCACTCCTGAGCCCACGGCAGCCCCGGTGGAGGATGGACGCCCCTTGCGTATCCTGATCGCCGAGGACGATGCGCTCAATGCGGCCATGCTGCGAGCGGTGATCGAACAGCTGGGCCATCAGGTCGTCCACGCCGTCGACGGCCGTCGCGCCATGGACCTGGCCTCGGTCTGCGAGTTCGACCTGCTGATGATTGATGGGCGCATGCCCAATCTGGACGGCCCTGACACCATTGCCGCCATCCGCAGTCTCCCGGACGCCCTGGGCCGGGTGCCGATCATCGCCGTCATTGGCGGGGATGCCGAGGAAGCCCGGGAATGCACCGAAGCCGGGGCCGACGCGGTCCTGCGCAAGCCGGTCACCGTGGCCGCCGTCGCTCGGGCAATTGCCGATAGCCTCAACCTGCGTCGGCGAGATCAGGGTCCAGTTCGAACTGTGGCTTGAGGCCTCGGCCAAGGCCCGTCACTATGTCGCCCAAACGGGGGGACGTGTCGGATGCTGCTCAAGGGCCTGAAGGTGGTGGAGTTCGCCTCCTATATTGCGGCACCGGGCGCTGCAGGGATCCTCGGGGACTGGGGTGCAGAGGTCATCAAGGTGGAGCGTCCCGGTGGCGACTCCATGCGTCACGTCTTCGGGGACGCCAAGAACGACCTGGCCGGCAATCCGACCTTCGACATGGACAATCGTGGCAAGCGGGCCATGGTTCTGGATATCTCAAGGCCTGAGGGCCGAGATGCCCTGGCGAAACTCGCCGCCACCGCAGATGTCTTCATCACCAATGTCCGCCCCGCCTCCCTGAAGAAGCAGGGCCTGGATGAGGCCTCCCTGAGGGCGGCCAATCCCCGCCTGATCTATACGGTGGTCACCGGCTATGGTCTGGAAGGGCCTGACGCGGCCAAGCCGGGCTTTGACGTCACCGCTTTCTGGGCCCGGGCCGGGGTTGCCAATATGATGGCCCCCAAGGGTACCGAGCCCTTCATGCTGCGCACGGGCCAGGGGGACCACACCACCGCCCTGGCCACGGTGGCCGCCACCCTGGCCGCCCTCTATGAGCGCGAGCAGACCGGAGTCGGACGACTGGTCCAGACCTCCCTCGTCGCCACAGGGGTCTATACGGTGGGATCGGATCTGGCCGTTCAACTGAAGTTCGGTCGGCTGGCCTCCAACAAGCACCGCTCGGCCCCATTTGACCCCCTGGGCAACTTCTATCGTAGCGCCGATGATCGCTGGTTCGTGATCAATTCCCGCGGCGGTGCCTCTGACTGGCCCCAGACAGCGGCGGCCATGGGCCGGCCGGAACTGGTGGACGATCCCCGCTTCGCCAAGGGCCGGGACCGCAAGGCCAATACGGCCGAACTGGTGGCCGAGTTCGACAAGGCCTTCAATGCCATGAGCTTTGAAGAGATCGCCCGTCGTCTGGACGAGGCCGACCTGGTCTGGGCCCCGGTCCAGACCCCTGCGGAAGTCGCCGCAGATCCCCAGATCCGCGCCTCAGGTGCCCTGGTGGATGTGGAAGACGGACAGGGGGGAACCTATCCCTCCCCCAATGCCCCGGCCCAGTTTCCAGGCGCCAGCGCGACCACACGCCCGCGTTCGCCCCGCCTGGGGGAACATACCCGGGAGGTTTTGGCAGAGCTCGGCTATGGGGAGGCGGAGATCACCGCCATGATCGAGACCGGGGCTGCGGCCTGAGGCTCAGCTCTTGCCGTCGCGGGAATCCGACAGGACCCGCAGCATTTCCGAGGTGAAGAGCGAACCGGTGAGGCGCGAGCCTGACGCGGCAGGCATGTCCGCGTCCTGGCTGCCCCTCAGGATCAGGTCCAC
This sequence comes from uncultured Alphaproteobacteria bacterium, assembly GCA_903930545.1. Classification (GTDB taxonomy): domain Bacteria; phylum Pseudomonadota; class Alphaproteobacteria; order Caulobacterales; family Caulobacteraceae; genus Phenylobacterium. Next base: position 18,537 of record CAIYZB010000146.1, on the reverse strand, counting down.
CAGGGCGTCCTGTTCCTTCATGCGGTCAGCGCGGCGGGCCGAGGCATATTGGATGAAGCCTGAGGCCGTATCGTCCTGACCCCCTACGGCGGGCTCATTGCCCCCGGTGCGGGTCAGGTTGGCATAGAGTTCCGAAACCGTGGCAGCCCGGCCATCACGATAGAAGATCGAGCGGTTGGAAGCAGCGGCTTCCGGGAAGATGCTGGCGGCACTGGCCCCGGGGCGGGTCTGGACGGCCTCGATCAGGCGGGCCGAGCCCTGGGGACCGAGGAAGTGGGCGGCATAGAGTTCGCCCGCGGAAGGCGTGCGACCGGTGCGGCCCTTGAGGTAGGCCGCGTGGTCGGAGGCGAGCTCCCCCGCCATCAGGGCGGCGGCATGGGGGTCCAGACGCAGGTCCATCACCGCCTTGCGCGCTTCGGCACCATTGACCCGCATCCGGCCGTCCGGGCCCTTCACGATCAGGTCCGCATAGCGGGCATAGCCGTATTTGGCACCGTGCTGTTTCAGGGTCGCCATCCAGGTCTGGTCCACAAACTGGAACAGTCCGGCAGCCGATGATGTCGGGGCCTGAGCCCGGGGATTGAGGCCGCTTTCGCGCCCTGCGGTCTTCATCAGAAAGGTGAAATCGACCCCCGTCGCGTTGGACGCGCGCTGGATGGCGGTTTCGACAACACCTCTGAGTCCCTGGATAGCCATTGAACCGTGTGTGGCTCAGACATGGTTAATGCCTCGCTAACCATATCCGCAAGCCTGGCCTCAATAGGACTTGGGCAGGCCCAGAACCCGCTCGGCGATGTAGTTGAGCACCATCTCGCGGCTGATCGGGGCAATGCGGGCGATCATGGCTTCGCGGAAATAGCGTTCCACGTGGTACTCCTTGGCATAGCCCATGCCGCCATGGGCCAGGACCGCAGCCTCGCAGGCATTGAACCCTGCCTCGGCCCCGAGATATTTCGAGGCATTGGCCTCTGCCCCGCAGTCGCGCCCGGCATCGAACAGGGCTGCAGCCCGGAAGGCCATGAGATTGGCGGCCTCGAGCTCAACCCAGGCCCTGGCCAGGGGATGGGCAATGCCCTGGTTCTGACCGATGGGACGGCCAAACACGACGCGCTCCTTGGCATAGGAGGTCGCCCTGGCGAGGGCGGCACGACCCAGGCCCACCGCCTCGGCGGCGAACAGCACCCGCTCGGGATTCAGGCCCTCCAGCAGGTAATAGAAGCCCCTGCCCTCCTCGCCGATCAGGGCATCGGCCGGCACCCGCAGATTGTCGATGAAGACGCTGTTGGACTCCACCGCCTTGCGACCCATCTTCGGGATCACCGTGGCGCTGATCGCCGTGCGGTCGAAGTCGACATAGAAGAGGCTCAGGCCCTCGGTTGCCTTGCGCACCTGATCCTTGGGCGTGGTGCGGGCGATGATCAGCATCTTGTTGGCCCGCTGGGCCATGGTGGTCCAGACCTTGCGGCCATTGATCACATAGCCGTCCGGGGTGCGTTCGGCCCGGGTGGTGAGGCTGGTGGTGTCGAGGCCCGAGTCCGGCTCGGTGATGCCGATACAGATCTTGTCCTCGCCGGAGATCAGCCGGGGAATGAAGCGGCGGCGCTGGTCCTCGGTGCCGAACTTCGCGATCGGCATGGGGCCGAAGATATTGAGATGCAGGGCACTGGCACCGGAAAAGCCCGCTCCCGACTGGGCCACGGCCTGCATCATGATCGAGGCCTCGGTGAGCCCAAGGCCCGCACCCCCCAGTTCGGTGGGCATGGCTGTTCCCAGCCAGCCGCCCTCGGCCATGGCGGCCACAAAGGCCTCCGGGAAATCACCGCTGTCATCCACCTGACGCCAGTAGTCGCCGTCGAAACGGGAACAGAGCCGGGCAACGTTCTCGCCAATTTCCAGCTGGTCCGGGCTGAGTTCGAAATTCATGGGTCAGTCCTCAGGGTCAGGTGGCGAACCGGCGCGGGTCCAGGCGGGTTGCATAGGGACCGGCATCACCTTCTGTAATGCAAGCCACGACGATCCTCGCCACCAGAGGCGCCAGGAGCCAGCCATTGCGCCGGGCACCCGTGGCCAGGATCACATTGGGGTGGCGGTCGCGTCCCACCATGGGCAGGCCATCAGGGGTGGCGGCACGGATGCCGGTCTGGACCCTGACTTCACCAACCGCTTCTCCGGGAAACAGGGCAGAGGCCAGGGTGTGGAGCGGGGCCAGGGTTTCGGGGTCAATCTCGAGGTCACGGCGGCCAGGCTGCATGGTGGCCCCCACAGCCATGCCCCCGGCATCGGGCACAACATAGCCACCCTCGGCCCGCAGGGTAATGCCGCGATAGGGTCGGGTCAGACGAAGGATCTGGCCCTTGATGGGGGAGAGCTGGCCGAGGGCCGGGGCAAGCACGGCAAGGTCCTGGGCCGCGCCGGTGGCGATGACCAGCCAGTCCGCGCCTTCAAAGCCCAAGGCCTCGACCGGCAGGAACTCGACACCCGCAGCCTCTGCGGCCTGTCGAAGGGCGACCAGGGCGGCCGCGGCATCGATGCGCCAGTCCTCCCGCGTAAAGACTGCCTGTGAAAAGCCGGGGGCCAGACCGGGGGCGAGGGTCTGAATAGCGCGTGCCGGCAGGTCACCGGCGTGGAGCCCCGCCGATTTCAGTCCCATGGCAGCGCGATGAAGGAAATCCGCCCCACCAATGGCCGCGGCGCCAGATCGGTCGATCACCAAACCCAGGCGGCGCTCCAGCTCGGGCCAGAGATTGCGTCCCGCCATGAGCAGGTCGAGATGGGCGCGGACCGATGGATCCAGGGCGACCTCGAAGCCGGGGGCAAGCATTCCAGCGGCAACGCCCGAGGCATTGGGTTGATCCTGGAGCGGATCGAAAACCCGCACCCGCGCCCCGGCCTCGGCCAGCCTCAAGGCACTGGCCAGGCCGAATGCCCCGGCCCCGGCGACCGTGATGGATGGCCCCTTGATCATGGGTCTAATCAGAGGGCTTTGGCCGGTAAATCAAGCGGCCATTTGGACTAGCGCCGCCCGAAAAGGTGCTCCAGGCCCTGGATCACGTCTTCCATCAGGCTGGCTTCGGAGCCTGCCGGGGTCATGGAGGCCGCACCATGACCACAGGCCCAGACCGCGAGTGCCACCTTGTGGGTCACGTCCGCAGACAGACCCCTCTGGCTGGCCACTGCGCCGATGACCCGCTCGAGAACCGCAAAGGCCGCGTCGCGGGCCTGCGCCACCTCGATCTCGGCCAGCAGGGCGGGATCGAACATCAGGGCGTAGGTGGCGGGCTGGGACTGGGCGAAATCGAAATAGGCCATGGCACAGGCACGGATGGTCAGGCCCGGCCCGGCCGCACTCGCTGCCTGGTCGAGGGCCGCCTGGAGCTGGCCGAAGCCTTCACTGGCCAGACCGGCCAGCAGGGCCGATTTGGAGGCATAGTGGTGATAGACCGACCCTGGCGCGATCCCCACATGGGCCGCGAGATTGCGCAGATTGAGCGCTGCGATCCCGTCCTGCGCCAGAAGTGCGCGGGCCTGATCCAGCAATTGGGCGCGCAGATTGCCCACATGGTAGCCGCGCCGCCGCGCCGGATCGGGATCTGCCCAGCTCATCCAGGGTTCCGCCTCAGGTGATCAGCGGTCATGATCCGCACAAAGTCCCAGATGTCCAGAGCGGAGACCTAGCATGGCCGGCACGATCGAGGTCCAGATCGACCCCAGGGGCGTGGCTCGGGTGACCATCTCCCATGAGGCCAAGCTCAACACCCTGAACTCTGACCTCATGACGAGCTTTGTCAGCACCCTCAATGAGCTAGAGGAAATCCCCCATCTGCGGGCCGTAGTCCTGACCGGGGCCGGGTCGCGGGCCTTTATAGGCGGGGCCGATATTGACGAGATGGCGGGCCTGACCGGCGCGACGGCCAGGGACTTCATCACCCGGGTTCATCGCTGCTGCGAGGTCATCCGCGACCTGCCGGTGCCCGTGATCGCCCGGATCAATGGCTGGACCCTGGGGGCGGGTCTGGAGGTGGCCGCAGCCTGCGACCTGCGCATCGCCGTGGAGGATGCCCGGTTCGGCATGCCGGAGGTCAAGCTCGGCATCCCCTCCGTCGTCGAGGCGGCCCTCCTGCCGGGTCTGGTGGGATGGGGCCGTACCCGGGAAATGCTGCTGCTGGGGGAGACCTTCGGCGCTTCGGAGGCCCTGACCTGGGGCCTGGTGGAGCGGGTGGTGCCGGTCACCGACCTCGAAGGGGCCATCGAGACCTGGCTCACCGCCCTCCTGTCCGCCGAGCCAAAGGCAGTGACCCTGCAAAAGGCCCTGATCCGGAAATGGGAAGACCTGCCCATGAAGGCCGCCATATCGGCCGGGATCGACGCCTTCGAAGCGGCCTGGACCACCGAGGCTCCGGGCCGGGAAATGGCCAGGTTCCAGCGCGAGCGGGCTGAACGTCGGAAGGCCTAGGCCCTGCGGGTCGCCGCCGGCCAGGACCAGGTGGCGAACTCTTCGGGATGGACGAATTCCTGGCGATACCAGGGCCGTTCCTTGGCATCGAAGACCTGGGTCAGCCACTCGGCAACCTTGGCCACCCGGGTGGACCTGATGGCATCGCGGTGATGGCACAGCCACAGGGTCGCCGAGGCCAGGGGGGGAATGTCCAGCATGACCAGATCCGGGGCCATGGGCAGGATGGCCGTGGGAATGGCCCCAATCCCGGCCCCACCCTGGATGGCATGCAGCATGGCCGCAGAGGAATTCACCTTCAGGGCCGGTGCGGTCAGTTCCACAAAGGCCTCGGTCTTGCGCCCGCCCTTCGAACCGTCCTGGGCGGCGTGATAGACAAAGCGGTGACCGGCGGCTGCATCCAAACGCGTGGGGGCCCCATACGTATCCAGATAGTCCCTGGAGGCGAACAGGGCGTAGTGCAGGGTTGCCAGGGGCACCGAAACCAGATCCGCCGGCTCTCCTGACGGGGTCAGTTGCAGGGACAGGTCGACATGGGCCTCCATGGGCCGCTCGCTGTCGTGTCCGCAGTCGAGGGCCAGATGGATTGAGGGATGCTCCCTCATGAAATCTGCCAGTTCCGGCCCCACCAGATAGCCGCCGATGCCCTCCGGCATGGCCACGGTCACCTTGCCGCCAGCCTCCGGTCCTTCACTCTCCAGAACCAGACGCTCGATGTCCGCCGAGGCCCTCTGCATGGTGAAGGCCCGGTCGAAGACCAGTTCTCCGGCCCGGGTCAGGGTTACCCCCCTAAGGCCGCGATCGAACAGACGCGCGCCCAGGCGATATTCCAGGTCGTCAATCCGCCGGGTGACCGTGGGCTGGGTGGTACGCAGGCGTCGGGCTGCCGCGCCGAAACTGCCCGTCTGGGCTGCTGCGACAAAGGCCTTGATGTCATCCCAGTCGGCGCGCGTGCCGTCTCGGTCGTCCATTCACCCACCCATTATTTCCGGTGCCCCCCCATACGCAGACGGCGGCTCCCGGTCAGGGGAGGGACGCTCTACGAAAAACCACAGTTACACAAGTCGGGGAGACAGTTTGGTGGGCTACAACCATGTCGAGCCGGCACGGAAGGTCCTGTCCGAACTGGGCTTTTCCCTTGCCAGTGACCACCAGATCACCCAGGCCCGCAGTCAGGCCGCGCGCCTTGTGGGCGAAGGAATTACTTCCGCCGAAAGCCTGATCCGGCTTCAGCAGCGCACCCTTTGTTCGACATTCATCCAGACGGCTCCGGATGGCCGGATGGCCGGGATCGTTTCCATCATTCCTCTGCGGACCGAAGGTGTGGCCCACCTGGAGACGGGTGCCTTTGACGCCATCCAGCCCGACCCCGCCCTCGCCTGCGGCCCAGAAGACGAGGCCGCTGCCTTCTATGGCTGGGGCATGGCGGGCCTGACCTGGCGCGGCCGCATCAGCGTCGTCCACGCCGCCCTGGCCCTGCAGCAGGAGGTCTTTGCTGCCGTGCCCTTCTTCAGTCGGGCTGCGACCTCCGAGGGCGAGAATGTCCTGCTGAACCGGATGGGGGCCCGCCCTCACCCGGCCCCGGGAGGCCTCGTCTGGGCCCCCGCCCATTCTCCTGATCGAAAGGCTGCCTGATGAACGCCACCGTACGCATGCCGCTGGACGCCCGCCCGAGCGCGGATGTCGATGAGGGCACCCTGGAAGTTGTGGTCTGCCGCACCCTGCCGGACATCCTTCAGGCCATGTCGGTCCGCACCCTGGTCTATATGGGCGAGCAGGAATGCCCCTATGACGAGGAATATGACGGCAACGATTTTGCCGGGGCGACCCACTTCCTCCTGCGCCGCAATGGCGAGCCCATCGGCACCCTGCGGGTCCGCTGGTTTGCGGACTTCGCCAAGGTAGAGCGGGTGGCCGTGCGCAAGGAGTATCGCCGGGGTCGGGCCACCCTGATGCTCATCCTGGCGGCCAAGCGCCTGGCCGAGCGGAAGAACTACACCAAGATCCTGGGCTATGGACAGGTCCGCCTGATCCCGTTCTGGGAGCAGTACTTCAATGCCTATGTCCGCGAGACCCGGGAGGGCTTTGTTGTCTCCGACCACGACTATGTGGAGATGATCGTGGAGGGGACGCCCCCCCGGGATGCCCTGACCCTGGACAGCCCCGCCCTTGAATTGCTGCGCCCGGAAGGGGCCTGGGACGAGCCCGGTGTCCTCGACCGCTCGGCTCATCGCCCCGCCACCAACCTGGCAGAGGCAGTAAGATGAGAGCTCCTCCCCCCTTGGCCCATGCCCTGGTGTGCCTCGACCTTCAACGGGGCCGGCTTGGTACGCCGTCCTCCACCGAAGCAGAGGCGCTGGGGGCCTGCCAGGATGCCCTGGTTCAGGCCCGCAGCCTTCGCTGGCCTGTGCTGCATGTCCATTCCCGGCTGCATGCCGGCGAGGCTGCGCGATCCATAGAGGGGCTGGAACCTCTGCCAAGTGAGGCAGTCTATGTCCGCAATGGCCCCTCGCCCTTTTCCAATCGCAACTTCACCCTGGCGGTCCAGGCCCTCGGGGGCCCCCTGGCCCTGATCGGGTTCGGGCTCAGTGACACGGTCCTGGCCACGGCCTTTGCGGCCGCTGACCGTGATCTGGGCTGTCAGGTGGTGAGCGATGCTGTGGTCAGTCCGCCGGGAGACCGCCTCGGTCCGCGCCATCCCCTTTTCGGCCTGATGTCCCAGCTAGGCCTGGTCACCCGCGAGGATCTGTTTCAGCAGGGAGCCCGGCGCTTTGCCGCGGCCAATATGCCATGAGCGAGCGACCCTTCGAACTGCTGCAGCGGGCCCGCCCTGCCCCGCCCCTGCCCAGGGGACTGGATGCCCAGGCCGTCCAGTTGCTGGAGATGGCCCTGAGGCTCGGGCCCCGGGATGTTCGCCTGATGGTCAGCGTCATTGAGCAGGCGAAGACCATTTGTGAGTCGGACGGTGAGGACACGGCCCTGGCGGTGCTGGACCAGCTTCAGGGCCTGCTGATGAACCGGATGCCTGACGCCTGAGCCCAAATATTCGGGCCAGAGCGAGTATTTCAGTCCTGTTACAGAGCGGATAGGTGAATCAGGCCTAGTGCACGGACATTACAATGTGCGAGATAGTTTGGCGTGTGACGTAGCCGTACGCTGCCAAGGATAATGAACTTGACTGAGACCGACGATCTGGGTCCGGACCCGATTGACATTGCCGTGGGGCACCGCATCCGCGTGCGGCGCAAATGGCTGGGCGTGTCCCAGTCCAGTCTCGCCGAACACCTCGGCGTCTCCTTTCAGCAGGTCCAGAAATACGAGCGCGGCGCAAATCGCGTCTCGGCCTCCATGCTGGTGAAGATCGCCCAGAAGCTCGACACCTCGGTGGCTGAGCTGGTCGGGGAAAGCTCCGAGCCTCGTGGTGACGAAAGCCTCTATGAAAAGCTGGCCATCCCCGGTGCGGTCCAGCTGCTGGAAGCCTTTGCCAGCGTTCAGCAGCCTTCGCTGCGGACGGCCATTCTCAACCTGGCGCGCTCCCTCATCGAGGATTCCGGTCAGGGCACGGACAGCCCCAAGCGGGCCCGCTAACCTCTATTCGAGACCAGATGGTGCAGGACTATGCCTGACGTGGTCGCCACGTTCAGGCTGTCGAACCCGGCTGCCATGGGGATCCGGATTCCCCTCGCCCGGGACAGGATCTCGGCCGAAAGTCCCGGGCCCTCTGCCCCAAGGATCACAGCCGCCCGGGATGGCGGCACAAGGTCCACAAGGTCACAGTCCCCACCGGGAGACAGGGCCAGGGGCTCCAGCCCTGCCGCCGCCAGACCCGTCACCAGATCCCCCTCCATGGTCGCATATGGCAGGATCAGGCTGGCCCCCACCGAGACCCGGATCGCCTTTCGGTAAAGGGGGTCGCAGCAGGTCTCGTCCAGAATGACCGCATCTACCCCGAAGGCTGCGGCATTGCGGAACAGCCCGCCCATATTGTCGTGATTGGCGATGCCACTCAGGGCCAGGACCAGGGCCCGATCGCCGAGACTGGCCAGCAGGTCCCGGGCCGCCGGCACTGACCGGCGACGTCCCAGGGCCAGGATTCCCCGGTGAATGGGAAAGCCGACCACCGCATCCATGACGACCTGTCCGGCCGCATAGACCGGAACGCCTGATGGCAGCTGATGCAGGATAGGCTCAAGAGCCTCGACCCGCTTGTCCGCAACGAGCACGGACAGGATCTCGCACTGATGGCTCGCGGCCAGCATCCGCAAGACCACTTCGCCCTCGGCGATGAACAGGCCCTGTCGCCCCACCAGATCACGCTCGCGGATGTCGCGATAGGCCGCCACCCGCGGATCATCGGGATCAGAGACGGCGAAAAGGCTGTAGCTGGATGACGACAAGACAAGAGGACCGGCTGAAACCCTGTCTCTGGCGCCCCTGCGTCAGTTTTGCACGTCAGGAATGGATTTGCCCCAGGAACCGTGCAGTCTGAAGCTTTCTACCCGGGCTGTGTGAACGCCATTCAGTCTCAAGTTGACGCCAGCGTCACGTTTGTCGTAACCCAAGGTCAATCAGGGAGACATCAAAATGAGCGACGGCAATATCGATCTGGCGAAGGACTACCGGGCCCAGGCCTATGCGACCCCCCTCGACAAGATCGACCCGGCTCAGCCGGCCCTGTTCCAGAACAATCAGATGTGGTGGAATTTCGAGCGTCTCCGCAAGGAAGACCCGGTCCACCTGACCCAGGAAAGTGAGCACGGCCCCTACTGGTCGATCACCAAGTACAACGACATCATGGCCGTCGACACCAATCACGGTGTCTTCTCCTCTGAAGGCGGCATCACCATCGCCACCCAGGGCGGCGACAATGGGCCCCTGCCCATGTTCATCGCCATGGACCCGCCCAAGCACGACGTTCAGCGCAAGGTCGTCAGCCCGGTCGTATCGCCGATGAACCTGGCCATTCTGGAACCCCTGATCCGCGAGCGCGCGTCCAGCATCCTGGACAACCTGCCCATCGGCGAGGAGTTCGACTGGGTCGACAAGGTCTCCATGGAACTGACGGCCATGACCCTGGCCACCCTGTTCGACATGCCCCAGGCCGACCGCCGTCTCCTGACCTACTGGTCGGACGTCGTGACCGCCGCGCCGGGCCAGGGCCTGATCGATACCCTCGAGCAGAAGATGGAAATCTTCGTCGAGTACCATGCCTATTTCACCAAGCTCTGGAACGAGCGGGTCAATGCCCCGCCCGCCGGTGACCTGATCTCCATGCTGGCCCATGGCGAGGCCACCCGGAACATGGAACCCCGGGAGTATTTCGGTAACGTCGTGCTGCTGACCGTCGGCGGCAATGACACCACCCGCAACACCATTTCCGGCTCGGTCCTGGCCCTGAACCAGAACCCCGACCAGTACAAGAAGCTGCGGGAAAACCCGGGCCTGATCCCCTCCATGGTCTCCGAGACCATCCGTTGGCAGACCCCGCTGGCCCACATGCGCCGCACGGCCCTGGCCGATCAGGAAGTCGGCGGCAAGCTGATCAAGAAGGGCGACAAGGTCGTCATGTGGTACGTCTCGGGCAACCGCGATGACGAAGTGATCGCCAACCCCAATGACTACATCATCGACCGCGAGCGTCCCCGCCAGCACCTGTCCTTCGGCTTCGGCATCCACCGTTGCGTCGGCAACCGTCTGGCCGAGCTGCAGCTGAAGATCATCTGGGAAGAGATCCTCAAGCGCTTCCCGGAAGTCCACGTCGTGGAAGAGCCGAAGCGGGTCTATTCCAGCTTCGTGAAGGGCTATGCCGAGATGAAGGTCATCATCCCGAAGCGCGCCTGATCCCTCAGGTCACCTGACTGAAACTGAAAGGCCCGGTCTCGAAAGAGGCCGGGCCTTTTGCTTTGAGGTTTCAGCCCAGATTGCGGCGGTAGAGGGCCACCAGACGTTCCCAGTGGCGTTCGGCGGCGTCCTTGTTATAGGCGGCGCGCTGGGGGAAGACGAAGCCATGCTCGACAGCGGGATAGACCTCCACCTCGGCATTGAGACCATCCGCCGTCAGGGACTGGGACAGGGCCTCGACGGTTTCCATGGGGGCCCAGGTGTCGATCTCGGCACAGCCGAAATAGAGCTCCCCACTGGCCTTGCGGGCCGCCAGATGGGGGCTGTCGCCCTTGTCTGTGATCAGGAAGGTGCCGTGGATCGAGGCGGCCGCCTTGACCCGGTCCGGGAAATCCGCCGCCGAATTGATGGCGAACTGGCCGCTCATGCAATAGCCCACCGTGCCCACCGGGCCCATGGCGGCCGCGGGGTCCGCATCGGCATAGGCCAACAGCCCCACCGTGTCTGACATGACCATGGGAATGGTCAGGCGGTTCATGTGGGCGAACATCTTCTCCCGGGCCTCGGAACTGGTCAGGGGGCCCAGCTCCATCACCCCGTCGCGGTAATAGAGATTGGGCAGCAGGACATAGTAGCCGCAGCTGGCAAAGCGCCGGGCCATGTCGCGCAGTTCCTCGCGGATGGCCGGGGCGTCCATATAGAAGAGAATGACCGGGTGCGGACCGTCCCGTTCGGGATGGACCACAAAGGTGGTGGTCACACCATCACGGGTCGGCAGTTCGACTGTCTTTTCAATCATCTGACTCAATATCCTCAGAAGTTGACGCGGTTGGAAATGGCCCCGTCCACCAGCATATTGATGCCGGTGGTGAAGGCCGAGCGCGGGCTGCAGAGGAAGACGGTGGCCGAGGCGATCTCCTCCGGCGTGGCCATGCGGCCCGTTGGGTTGCGCTTGATCATGGTCTCGAAGAAGGCCGGCGCGGCCGCCTTCACATTGCCCCAGACCCCGCCTTCGAAGAAGACCGTGCCCGGCGAGATGACATTGCAGCGGACATGCTTGGCGGCTCCGGCCTTGGCCAGACCCTTGGCATAGTGGACCTGGGCGGCCTTGATGGCCCCATAGGCCCCGGGCCCCTGGGCCTCTGCCGCCGAGACCGAGGAGGTCAGGATCACGCAGGCATCGCCCTTTTCGGCGCCGGCCTTTTCGAGGAAGGGCATGGCGGCCTCCACCGCATTGACGGCGCCCATGAGGTCGATCTCGAACATGGCCTTCCAGTCGGCAGGGCTGTTGCCCTGGACCAGGGCCGAGGCATTGGAGACCAGGATATCGATCCCGCCCAGGGCCTCGCCGGAGGCCGTTACAAAGGCCTTGAGGCTGGCGGCATCAGCGATGTCCACCACCTGACCGAAGGCCTTGACGCCCTTGGCCTCCAGGGCCGCCACCGTCTCGGCGACCTGATCGGCATTGCGCGCGCAGATGGCGACATTGGCACCTTCATCCGCAAACAGGTCGGCAATGGCGCGGCCAATGCCTCGCGTTGCGCCCGTCACGATTGCCGTCTTGCCCTTGAGACCCAGATCCATGCGTCGTCCTCCGAAATGATTTTCAGCTTTCTATCCTGTCGTGGCGAGGGACGCGCGGGGGAATATGGTGCCCCGAAAGGTTGACGCCACCGGGCGGCGCGGACCAAGTTTGACCATGCTTGATCAGTTCGATCCACGGCTCGACTCGACCTTCAGCCCCGTGGACCCGGCACGTCTGGTGGCCGCCCTGTCACCCCTGGTGAAGCCGGGCAATCTGATCGCTTCGGTGGAGGGCATGAGGCCATTCGAAAGCGATGGTCTGGCCGCCTATCGCTCCATGCCCGCCGTGGTGGTCCTGCCGGAAACCGTGGCCGAGGTTCAGGCCATCCTGCGCAATTGCCACCAGCTGGGGGTACCCGTGGTGGCTCGCGGTGCCGGGACTGGATTGTCGGGCGGGGCCCTGCCCTATCCGGGCTGTGTCCTGCTCAGCCTGTCCAAGTTCAACCGGATCCTGTCCATCGATGCCGATGGCCGCAGCGCCCGGGTCCAGCCCGGGGTGCGCAATCTGGCCATATCCGAGGCCGTGGCCCATCTGGGCCTCTTCTATGCCCCGGACCCCTCCTCCCAGCTGGCCTGTTCCATCGGCGGCAATGTGGCGGAGAACGCCGGGGGCGTTCACTGCCTGAAATACGGCCTGACGGTTCACAACATCCTCAAGCTGGAGGTGGTGACCCTGGAGGGCGAGATCCTGCATCTGGGGTCCGAGGGGCTGGATGCCCCAGGCCTTGACCTCATGGCCCTGATGACGGGGTCGGAGGGCCTGCTGGGGGTCATAACCGAGATCACGGTCAAGCTCCTGCCCCTGCCAGATCTGGCCCGAGTCATCCTGGCAGCCTTCGAGGATGTCGAGGTGGCCGCCGGGGCGGTCGCCACCATCATGTCCGAAGGGGTCATCCCGGCGGGCCTCGAAATGATGGACGGTCCGGCGCTTCGGGCGGCGGAGGACTTTGCCCAGGCCGGCTATCCCCGCAATGCCGCCGCCATCCTGCTGTGCGAACTGGACGGGGCCGAGACCGAGGTGGCCGAGGAGATCGCCCGGGTCAGCGACCTGCTCACCCGCGCCGGGGCTTTCGAGGTCCGCACCGCCCGGGATGAGGAGGAACGCAAGAAGTTCTGGGCGGGCCGCAAGGGGGCCTTTCCGGCCATGGGGCGCCTTGCCCCGGACTATTACTGCATCGACGGCACCATTCCGCGCCGGGAGCTGCCCCGGGTTCTCACAGAGATGGGCCGACTGGCCGAGGCCCATGGCCTGGGGGTCGCCAATGTCTTCCATGCTGGAGACGGCAATCTCCATCCCCTGATCCTCTATGATGCCAGCAAGGACGGGGACCTGGAGGCTGCCGAGGCCCTGGGCGGGGCGATCCTTGAGCTCTGCGTCGAGGTGGGCGGAACCATTACCGGCGAGCACGGGGTGGGCCGGGAAAAGATCAACCAGATGTGCGTCCAGTTCAGCCCGGCGGAGATCGAGACCTTCATTGGCCTCAAGGCCGCCTTTGATCCCCAGGGCCTGCTGAACCCCGGCAAGGGGATTCCGACCCTGGCGCGGTGTTCCGAGGTCGGGGGCATGCATGTCCACAAGGGAGAGCTTCCCTTTGCCCATCTCCCGCGCTTCTGACGACCAGACCCCGCGTCTGGTGGACGAGGTGCGCAATGCCTCGGCCCGGGGCCATGCCCTGCGCATTGTCGGGGGCAATACCCGCAGCTTCTATGGCCGCCCGGTCACCGGCTATCGTCTTGAAGTCTCCGGCCACAGCGGGGTCATTGCCTATGATCCCAGCGAACTGGTCATCACAGCACGATCGGGCACACCGATTGCCGAGATCGAGGCCCTGCTGGCGGAGCATGACCAGATGCTGGCCTTCGAACCCCCGCGCTTCGGGGCCCAGAGCACCCTGGGCGGGGTTGTGGCCAGCGGTCTGTCCGGTCCGCGCCGTCCGTTCAGCGGAAGCGTGCGCGACTTTGTCCTTGGCGTCCGGGTTCTGGACGGTCGGGGCGAGGTCCTGAGGTTCGGCGGGACGGTCTTCAAGAATGTCGCCGGCTTTGACGCCTTCCGCCTGATGAGCGGGGCCCTGGGATGCCTGGGGGTGATCCTGGATATCAGCCTGAGGGTCGTGCCCCGTCCCCGGGCCGAGGTCGCTCTCGCCCGGGACATGGACAGCGAGGAGGCCCGGCTGATGCTGATCGGCCGAATGCGCCGTCAGTCCGCACTGTCCGGGGCCTTCCACGACGGCCGCCGCCTGCACCTGCGCCTGTCGGGAGCCCACTCCCTGGTCAAGGATGCCGTCGCCGAGTTTGGCGGTGCGCCTGAGGACCTCAAGGTCTGGGACGAGATCCGTGACAAGAGCCGGATCGAGTTTGCCGGGACCGGGCCGGTCTGGCGGCTGTCCCTGCCGCAGACAGCGGAACTTCCTGCCCTGCCGGGACGGTTGCTGTGGGACTGGGCCGGATCGGAGCGCTGGCTGATCTCGGACTCCGAGGATGCCACCTTCTGGAACCTGGCCGCCAAGCTGGGGGGCCACGCCACCCTGTTTCGCAATGCGCCCCCGGGCTCTGAGGTCTTCCAGCCCCTGGCCAAACCGATCCTCGATCTGCACCACCGGATCAAGGCAGCCCTGGACCCGGCCGGCATCTTCAATCCGGGCAGGCTCTATGAGGGTCTCTAGATGCGCACCATAATCCGCGGACCTCTGGCCGGAACCACGGGCGGGGCCATTGCCGAACAGGCCCTGAAGGCCTGTGTCCACTGCGGCATGTGCAATGCTACCTGCCCCACCTATCAGATCCGCGCCGATGAGCTGGAAGGCCCCCGCGGCCGCATCTATCTGATGAAACAAGCCCTGGAGGGAGAACCGGTCAGCCGCCTGACCCTGGATCACCTGGATTCCTGCCTGTCCTGCCGGGCCTGCGAGGCCACCTGCCCCTCTGGCGTGGCCTATCACCGGCTCTATGACATCGCCCATCCGGTGATCGCCGAGCAGGTCACGCGCCCGGCGGGGGAGCGCCTGTTCCGGTTTGGCATCCGCCAGCTGACCCGCTCGCCCTTCCTGTTCCGGCTCGCCCTGATGGTTGGGCGTTTGGTCAAGCCCGTCCTGCCCGGAGCCCTGAAGGCCAAGGTCACAGCCCCGCCGCCGCCCTCGCCCTGGCCCAAGAGCACTCAGCCCCGCCGGATGAGCCTCCTGCCGGGCTGCGTCCAGTCGGCCACCGCCCCTCATTTCAACGCCACGGCGGCCCGGGTCCTGGATCGGGCCGGGATCAGTCTGGTTCAGTCCCGCAAGGCGGGCTGCTGCGGCGCGGTCAGCCTCCATCTGGAAGCGCCCGAGGAGGCCAAACGGGCTGCGCGGCGCAATATCCAGGCCTGGGAGGCTGATGGCACCGAGGCCATCATCGCCACCTCCAGCGGCTGCGCCAGTTTCATCCGCGACTATCCAGACCTGCTGAGGGATGACCCGGCCTATGCTGAGCGGGCCAGGGCCGTGGCCGCCCGGGTCCGCGATCCCCTCCAGGTCCTGGCCGAGGCTCCGCCGATCGCCCGCCGCCCACCAGCCGCCTCTCGCATCGCGGTTCAGGAACCCTGCAGCCTGCAGCACGGACTGAAGCTCACCGGCCAGATTGCCGGCCTGCTGCGCCAGCTGGGCTATGAGCCCCAGCCCATCGCCGACAATCACCTGTGCTGTGGCTCGGCCGGAGCCTATTCCCTGACCCAGCCGGAGATGTCGGCGCGGCTAAGGGACAACAAGCTCACCGCCCTGTCGGCCACCTCCCCGGCGGCCATCTACACCGCCAATATCGGCTGCTGGATGCATCTGGCCGAAGCCACCGACATCCCCGTCCGCCACTGGATCGAGGCGGTAGACGAGGTCACGAGGCCCTAGGACCCTCACCCAATTGCTCCCCCTCCGGGGGAGCTGTCGGCGAAGCCGACTGAGGGGGCTGCGGCCCCTGCGACAAAGCGCCACGCAGGCGGCTGACTTGCAGCCAGACACAGGGAACAGGCAGGTGACCAGGTAGGGACTGATGATTTTATATTATATATTCATATAGTTGATCGTCACACCGCAAGCGGGGACCACGATTCATATCCCGTTAAACTTGCCTGCCATTCACTTAATTTCTTTTCCAATTCGACACGACTGAGCGCCGGATAGTGGGTCCTCGACCGTCCCCGTGACGATCTCTTGAGGTGCCAGATGCGGATGATCACGATCGCCAGCCTGGGAGCGTCCGCAGCGCTCGGACTGGCCGCCCTGTTCGTCGCCAAGGTCGTCCTTCCGCAAAGCCAGGCCTCGGCCGCCACGGTCTCTGCCCCTGCCCCCATGGCCGATGCGGTGCCCATGGTGGTGGCTCGCCATGCCCTGACCTATGGCACCCGTCTGGCGGCCACTGACCTCATGGTGATCCAGGTGCCCCGCACGGCACGTCCTGACGGGGCCTTTGAGCGCATCGACCTCGCCCTGGCCCAGGACAAGGGCACCGCCCCCCTGGTGCTCCAGCCCATTGCAGGCCACGAACCCGTCCTGCCAGCCCGCCTGTCCGGCCCGGGCGCGCGGCCCTCTGTCGCCGCCGAGATCGCCCCCGGGTTCCGGGCCTACGCCATCCGGGTCAGTGACGTCTCTGGCGTCGGGGGCCATGCCCTGCCCGGAGACCGGGTCGATGTCGTCCTGATGCGCGACCTGTCCACGGACGACCGCCGCAAGGTTCTGGCCTCGGAGGTTGTCCTGCAGAATATCCGGGTCCTGGGGGTCGATCTCAATGCCGATCCCACCTCGTCCAAACCCGCGACCCCCAATACGGCCACCCTGGAAGTCGCCGTGCGCGATGCCCAGAAGCTGGCCATGGCGGCCGAGCTCGGCACCCTGTCCCTTGCCTTGCGAGGTTCCGGCATGGCCGAGATCGCCCTTACCACTACCCTCGATGTTGCCGAGGTCGTGATGGGTCCCAGCCCCCTGCCCACGTCCGGCCACAGGCCCGTCCCCCGCCGGGCCGCCCCCCCTCGTCCCCGTACCACCATCCAGGTGGTCGAGGGCGAGGGGACCTCCCCTTCAAACGCTTCCTGATCGGACAGCCCATGCTCCGTCATGCCACCGGCGCGGCCCTCGCGCTGATGACCCTCTGCGCCTCCACATCAGTCAGGGCCGATGCCTTTTCCAGCGAAGAGGCCCGCAGCCGGGTGATCTCGGTTCCCCGCAACAAGTCTGCCTCCTTCCGCCTCGATGCCCCGGCCTCCCGCATTGTGGTGGCCCAGCCCGACACCGCCCAGATCGTCGCCACCACCGACCGCAGCTTCTATGTCCGGGGCAAGGCCCTGGGGGCCACCAATCTGCTGATCTACGGGGACGCAGGTCGCCTGATGGAGGTGGTGGATGTCCGGGTGGGCTATGACGCCGAAGCCCTACAGACGGACCTCGCCGCCGCCCTGCCCGGTGAGGGCATCACGGTTCGCAATCTGGGTGAGGGCCTGCTCCTGACCGGGGAGGTCTCCACCACCGCCGTGGCCACCCGGGCCAAGGCCATGGCCGACCGCTTCGCCCCCGATGCCGTCACCAGCGGCCTGACGGTTCGCGCCTCCCAGCAGGTGATCCTGGAGGTCCGCATCCTCGAGGCCGGACGCTCTGACCTGAAGGATGTCGGTTTCGATCTCAATGCCAGTGACGGCAGCGGCTTTTCTCTTCGCACCGGCACAGGCCTGAATGGCAATTCCACGGCCCAGGGCGGCCTCAGCCTGTCGGGCTCCATCGGCAATGTCGGAATCGATGTGGTCTTGAGGGCCCTGGAGGAAAAGGGCGTCATCCGCACTCTGGCACGGCCCAATCTGGTGGCCCTGTCAGGCCAGAAGGCCAGCTTCCTGGCGGGGGGCGAGTTTCCCTTCCCCGTCCCCAATGGCCGCGACACCGTGACCATTGAATTCCGGCCCTTCGGTGTGACCCTGGGCTTTGAACCCAATGTTCAGGACAATGGCCTGATCCGCCTGCATGTCAGCCCCGAGGTCTCCCAGCTCGACAGCCGCACGCCCCTGAGGCTGAACGGCATCGAGATCCCCAGCCTGGTGGTGCGCCGGGCCGACACCACGGTGGAGCTGAAGAGCGGCGAAAGCTTCGCCATCGCCGGCTTGTTCCAGCAGGACTATGTCAATTCTGTCAGGCAGTTACCGGGCGCAGGTGATGTGCCGGTCCTGGGTGCCCTGTTCCGCTCCTCACGCTGGCGCAAGCAGGAGACCGAGCTGGTCATCATCGTGACCCCACGTCTGGCCACCGCCGCCGACCTTTCCCAGCAACAGGCCAGCCCCCTGACCGGTCGCGAGGCCACGGCCATCGACCTGATCCTCAATGGCCTGGCCCTCGACAAGCCCCTTGCCACCCCCGTTGGAGGTCAACCATGACCCACTGGAGCCTGCTGGGCCGCCGGATCCTCGGGATCGGGCCGGACCTTGCCCCCCTGGCCCGGGGGGCCCTGTTCGGCGCTGCCCTCGAGATCGGCGACCTCTCCCGCCTGGCCGACCTCCTGCCGGGTAGCCTAGACCTGCTGCTGATCGATGCCGACAGCCTCGCCCCTGATCAGCTCGCCTCCGCACTTACGGAAAATGCCGACAGCCTGCCACCGGTCCTGCTGCTGGGTCAGAGCCTGGATACCCGACTGGTGCGCTGCCTGATGCGCCTGCCCCT
>CAIYZB010000145.1 GCA_903930545.1 uncultured Alphaproteobacteria bacterium | reverse complement strand
TATAGGCGGTAGATCCGGCAGGCGTGCACACCAGGGCCCCGTCGCAGGACAGTTCTCCCAGCCTCACCTTGCCGTCGATGGAGATCCTCAGCTTGGCCGTCTGTCGTGTCTGACGCAGCAGGGAGACCTCATTGATCGCCAGGGCCCGGTGTTCTGTGCCGTGGACATCGCGCGCCACCATGGAAAGGGGGTGGATAACCGCGCTCTCGGCGGCGTTTATCCGCTCCAGGAGATCATCCTCGCTGTACTCGTTCATCAGGAACCCGACCGAGCCGCGGTTCATGCCGTAGATGGGCCTGTGACTGTCGATCTGGCGGTGCAGGGTTTCCAGCATGAAGCCGTCCCCCCCCAGGGCGACAATGACCTGGGCTTCGCTCTCAGGGACGGCCCCATAGCGCGCTGTCAGGGCCTCGGAGGCTTCAATGGCCTCTGGGCGGTCGCTGGCGGCGAAGGCCAGGCGGGTGACGATCGGGCGGGGCTTGAACATGGCGCGGTCAAAAGCCGGGCAAAAGCCGGACTTGTCAAACCTTGCTGATGGCCTGCCGGAAAGCGGTGGCGGCAATGTCAGGCGAGAAGGGCCCGAAAGCCCCATTGGCCCGTCTTGCCCCCTCGGCCCCACCGTCGGGTCGGCCCTCATTCAGTTCACGGACCATGTTGAGGATGGTGGGAAAGGCACTCTTGTCGATTCCCACGGCCGCGCAGGCCAGGGCCAGGAGTTCAGGGCGATCCGACTGGATTGCGCGCTGGATATGGTCTGGATCGAACCGGCCTAGCGCTGTCAGGCCCTTGATGAACAGGGGCAGCTTCCGTTCCTGCAGGGTGCGCACCAGAAAGCCGGGACGAAGCTGGCCGGACACATCCAGCTTAGCGATCAGCCTTTGTTCCAGCTCGTCCTCATCAGGCTCGCGCACGGTCTTGGGGGTTACCCCGATGATCTTGGCCAGACCGCCATGGGCCTCGCGGACGGACTCCCCGAGGGCGGCGTCCAGTTCCGTGGGGTCCATGCGGAACCGCGCAAGCAGGGACTGACGGATCGCCTGACCCACCCAGACATAGAGTTCCCGGGCCAGATCGTCAGTTAGGGAGGGGTGACGGGCAAGAGGCGAGCGAAGAGCCGAGACCCTGTGGGAGGCCTGGACCAGCCGGGCCATGTCGTGATGCGACAGCTGGGTGGTGGTGTTGCCAGCCAGGGCCGTCAGGACCGCGGGCTCGCTCTGCTGAAGGATGGCAGCGACAACGGGAGGGCCAAGTTCAGGTCGCCGCGCGACCTCGATCTGATGTTCGACCGTGGCCTCTACCAGCAAACGGACCAGATCATGATCCTTCAGGACCGGCGAGAGGGCGATGACGGGGCGGGCGATCTCGATATCGTCCAGGGCCAGGATATTGATCAGGGCCGATGGGGCCCAGTCTGCCGTGGCCAGCTTTTCAGACAGCCGTTTGCGGATATCGCGCTCGGCCTCGACCACCAGGGTCATGAAGATGGAATTCAGCAGGGCCTGGATCGGGGCTGAGGTCAGGAGGCGGGTGCCGTCCTCGCCCGCATCACACAATTCCACAATCGCCAGGAGAAGCTTTTGCCGATCCGGTATGGCCCGGCTCCTGGCCAGGGCCAGGATCTCTTCGGTCTTAGCCGAAAGGTTCACAGGGTAATCCAACTCATCTGGCACAACTGAACTCTGGCAAGTTTAGCGTCTTCCGATGAAAACATGGTTACGACTCGCTCTCGGTTCCAGCGACGTGTGGGAACCGGGATGCAACCTTCGGGGGAAATGGGCAAGATGACTGATCCGCTGATCCTGGCCCTGGACCAGGGCACCACCTCCACCCGCGCCATCCTGTTTGACCTGGCCGGTCGCGAAGTGACCGTGGCCGGCCGGCCGCTGGAGCAGCACTATCCTGATGACGGCTGGGTCGAGCATGACGCCGACGAGATCTTCGAGTCCGCCATCGCCGTGATGCGTGAAGCCATCGAGAAATCGGGCCGGCCAGCGACCGATATCGCCGCCATCGGGATCACCAATCAGCGCGAAACCGTGGTTATCTGGGACCGCCGGACGGGCAAGCCGATCCACCGCGCCATCGTCTGGCAGGACCGCCGGACCGCCGATCAGTGCGAGCGCCTGAGGGCCGCAGGGCATGAGCCCAGGGTTAACGCCATTACCGGCCTGCTGCTCGATCCCTATTTCTCCGGCACCAAGATCGCCTGGATCCTGGATAATGTCGAAGGGGCCCGACAGGCCGCAGAACAGGGCCATCTACTTGCCGGAACCATGGATACCTGGCTGATCTGGAAGCTGACGGCAGGACATATCCATGCCACGGATGCTACCAATGCCTCCCGTTTGCTTTTGCTTGACCTGAAGTCGCAATCCTGGTCGGCCGAGATGCTGGACCTGATCAGGGTGCCGCAGGGCATTCTACCTGAAATCCGCGACTGTGCTGCAGACTATGGACGCACCAGCGCGGATCTTCTGGGGGTGGAAATTCCCATTCGCGGGGTGGCTGGCGACCAGCAGGCGGCCCTCATGGGGCAGGGCTGTATCCGGGCCGGGGAGATGAAGGCCACCTATGGCACCGGCTGCTTCATGCTGGTCAATACGGGGGAGCACCTGGCCCCCTCCCGCTCTCGGCTGCTGACCACAGTGGCGGCCCGCCTTAACGGTCGGACCACCTATGCTCTGGAGGGCTCGATCTTCATCGCCGGGGCTGCTCTGCAGTGGGTCAATGAGGGCCTTGGGGTGTCCGGCGGGGGTGGCGGCGTCGAGGCCCTGGCCCAGACGGCGAAGCCAGATCATGGGGTCATGATGGTCCCTGCCTTCACCGGTCTGGGGGCCCCCTGGTGGGATGCCAATGCCCGAGGTGCGCTGTTTGGTCTCACCCGCGACAGCGGTCTGGCGGAGATTGCCGAGGCGGCTTTTGACGCCTGTGCCCTTCAGACCCGGGATCTGGTGGAAGCCATGCGGGCCGATGCCCCTGGAGCCTTCGGCGATTCGGTGGAGCTGAGGATCGATGGCGGCATGTCCCGTTCGGCCTGGTTCAGCCAGAGACTTGCGGATCTCACTGGCATCGGGGTGGGCCGGGCCACCTATCAGGAGACCACCGCCCTGGGGGCTGCGCTTTTCGCCGGCCTGGGGGCCGGGCTCTATGCCACGCCCGAGGAGGCCGTGGCGGCGCGACCCAGTGTGGAGTCCTTCCGGACCCTGGCGTCGGATCACTATCGCGAACAGGCCTATGCCCGGTGGCTTGACGCTGTGGCGCGGGTGCGAAGCGGTGCCTGAGCCCGGCTGCACTTGACGTGCGGGGTTCATGGGGCGACTCTTGAACCAGAAAATTCAGACACAGGGAGGCCGCCATGGCCGATGGTTCACACGCCAGCATTATCTCGCTCAAGGGCAAGGTCAGTGCGGAGGAATGGCAGACGCGGGTCGAGCTGGCAGCTCTCTA
The DNA here is from genome assembly GCA_903930545.1 of uncultured Alphaproteobacteria bacterium. Taxonomy (GTDB): domain Bacteria; phylum Pseudomonadota; class Alphaproteobacteria; order Caulobacterales; family Caulobacteraceae; genus Phenylobacterium. The sequence goes on along the minus strand of CAIYZB010000145.1, from coordinate 3,472 downwards.
TCGTCTGGTCGCCCTGCATGGGTGGGACGACATGATCTATACCCATATCTCCGCCCGCATCCCGGGGCCGGACCATCACTTCCTGATCAATCCCTATGGGATGTTCTTCGAAGAGATCACCGCCTCGTCCCTGGTGAAGATCGACCTGGATGGCAACATCCTCCAGGAGTCCGACTACTTCATCAATCCGGCGGGCTTCACCATCCACTCCGCCGTCCACGCCAATCGCGAAGACGCGATGTTCGTCATGCACCTTCATTCGGATCAGGGTGTGGCTGTCGCCGCCCAGAAGGAAGGCCTGCTGCCCCTGTCGCAGCACGCCATGATCGTCCTGCCGAAGCTGGCCTATCACAACTATGAGGGCATCGCCCTGAACCATGACGAGCGCGATCGTCTGGTGGCCGACCTGGGGGACAAGACCCTCATGCTGCTGCGCAACCACGGGACCCTGTCCCTCGGGGCCACGGCGGCGGATTGCTGGACCAGCATGTTCTATCTCGAGCGCGCCTGCATGCAGCAGGTCATGGCCCTGTCGGCCGGCCGCGAGAACGTGCTGTTTGCCCCTGAGGAGGCCCAGGAGGTCGTCAAGGGCCAGACCATGCGCGGAATCGGTGGCGGACTGGCCTGGGCGGGCAATCTGCGCCGTCTGGACCGCGAGCTGCCCGGCTACGACGCCTGAGGCGGACCGAAGAGAAACAGGCAAAGGGGCGGGTGCCGTGGGCAACCGTCCCATTTGTCTGCCTTTCTGCCCATCACCTGGCGAGAAATCGGTGCGGAACCTACCCGTCAGCGTTCTGTCACTGGACGTGACCTCCTAAGCAGTCCTAAGACCCCAGACAGATTTGAATTTCGCCCGACCATTTGAACGGGCGCTGGAGTCTTTTCGCCTTGTTGCGCCGTCATTTCTTTCTCGTCGGGGCCCTTGTCGTCCTGGTGCTCATGGTCCTCGCCGGGACCTGGAAGCTGACCCTTGGCAAGTCGGCCCCTGCCGGTGGCCCCCCCGGGGCTGCGAGCAAGGGCGGCGTTGGCCCTGGGGCTGGCGGCGGTCGCGGACCAGGTGGCGGACGTCCTGCCCCGGTGACCGTGATCACGGCGGGCTCGCACACCTTCGTGGACTCCATTGACGTGATCGGTGTGGCAAAGGGGCGTCAGTCCGTGACCCTGACCGCTGCGGCGACCCAGCTCGTCGACCGGGTGCTGTTCCGCGATGGCCAGTCCGTCGCCCGTGGCGCGGTTCTGGTGGAACTGAAGGACACCGAACAGAATGCCGGCACGGCCCAGGCCCAAGCCCGGCTGGTCCAGGCTCAGCGGGACTTTGACCGCTGGAAGACCCTGGGCGAGCAGGGCTATGCCTCCAAGGCCGCCATCGACCAGCGCGAGGCCACCCTGGCCTCGGCCCAGGCCGATCTGGCCGCCGCCCGCTCCCGCCAGGCCGACCGCACGATCCGCGCCCCCTTTGCGGGAGTGGTCGGCCTGTCCGACATTGCCCCCGGTGCCTTGATCAATCCCGGGGCCCCCATCGTGACCCTGGACGATGTCTCCGCCATCCGGGTCGATTTTGATGTCCCAGACCGGTTCCTGCCCATGCTGCGGGAAGGTCAGGCCCTGACGGCCACCACCGATGCCTATCCCGGCGAGACCCTGACCGGGCGCATCCAGAAACTGGACAGCCGCATTGACGAACGCACCCGGGCCATCACCGCCCGGGCCGAGTTTCCCAATGGCGACCGACGCCTTCGCCCGGGGATGATGCTGCGGGTCTCCATCGCCCGTGGCCAGAGGCAGGGCATTGGCATTCCTGAAAACGCCCTGGCGGTTCAGGGTCAGTCAGCCTTCGTCTTTGCTGTCACCAAGCAGGGCAACCGCATGGTGGCCGAGCAGCGCCCCGTGGTCACCGGCTCGCGACAGGCCGGATATGTCGAAATTCTGGACGGGGTTGCCATTGGTGACCGTCTGGTGGGCGACGGTCTCAACAAGATCCAGCCCGGTCAGGGCGTGCGCCCGGCCGGACCCGCAGGGGGCAAGCGGCCGGCCGGGGCCCGTCCATGATGCTGTCCGATGTGGCCGTTCGCCGGCCAGTCTTTGCGGCGGTGGCCGCGATCATGCTCTGCGTCATCGGTCTGGCGGCCTTCGCCTCCCTGACCGTGCGCGAACTGCCCAGCGTCGATCCGCCGGTGGTGTCCATCTCCACCCCCTATCGCGGGGCCTCCGCCGAGGTCGTGGAGGAGCGCATCACCGAGGTCATCGAGCGCCAGATCTCCGGCATTCAGGGGATCGACAGGGTCAATTCCACCTCCCGGGACGGTCAGTCACGGATCAATATCTCCTTCCGTCTGGATCGTGACCTGGACGATGCGGCCAATGACGTCCGCGATGCGGTGAGCCGGGTCGCCTCCCAACTGCCTCTCCAGGCCGATCCGCCCCAGGTGGCCAAGGCGACGGCCGATGCCTCGCCCATCATGTTCATCAGCTTTTCCTCCACGACCCAGTCGCGGCTGCAGCTGACCGACTATGCCAACCGCTACATTGTCGAGCGCCTGTCCACCGTGCCCGGTGTGGCCGCTGTCGGGATTGGCGGGGCCCAGTTCTATGCCATGAGAGTCTGGCTGGACCCCCAGGCCATGGCCTCTCGCGGGATCACTGTGGAAGATGTCGAGTCCGCGCTGAATTCCCAGAACCTGGAATTGCCGGCCGGGGCCCTGGAAGCACCGACCAAGGACTTCACCATCCGGGTTGCCCGTGGCTATGCCACCGCTGAACAGTTTGCCCAGCTGCCTGTGGTGGCTGGCGGAACCCGTGCGGCCGCCAGTCCCTCGGCCGTCAGCGGCATCGACTATGTTACCCGCCTCGGCGACATCGCCCGGGTGGAGGAGGGGCCTGATGAACACCGCCGGATGTTCCGCTCCAATGGCCGTGACCAGGTGGGTATCGCCATCACCCGTCAGTCCCAGGCCAATGACCTGGAAATCTCCAAAGGCGTGCGGGACATATTGCCGTCCCTGAATGCAGCCCTGCCCAAGGGCACCAAGCTGGAAGTTGCTGTCGACTACACGGTCTTCACGGCCCACGCGATCCAGGAGGTCTGGATCACCATGGCCATTTCCCTGGCCCTGGTGGCCCTGGTGAACTTCATATTCCTGGGCACCTGGCAGGCGGCACTGATCCCGTCTCTCGTGGCACCCATCTGTATTTTGTCGACCTTTACAGTCCTGGCACCCCTGGGCTTCTCCCTGAACCTGCTCACCCTGCTGGCCCTGGTCCTGTCCATCGGTCTGGTGGTGGATGACGCCAGTGTGGTGGTGGAGAACATCCAGAGGCGGATCGACGACGGGGAACCGCCGATTGTCGCGGCCCAGCGCGGGGCGCGTCAGGTGTTCTTCGCGGTGGTGGCGACCACAATCGTCCTGATCTCTGTCTTCGCCCCCCTGATGTTCCTGCCGGGCTATATCGGCAAGCTCTTCGTCGAGCTGGC
>CAIYZB010000144.1 GCA_903930545.1 uncultured Alphaproteobacteria bacterium | reverse complement strand
GTGACGTGACTGGCCTCTTCCTGGGCCCAGCTGACCTTGGCCACATCGCGCACCCTCAGGACCTGTCCGCCTTCAGAGCGGATGGGGGTATCGGCGACAGTCTCCAGATCCCTGAAGGCCCCGCCTGTCTTGACGTTGAAGCGGCGATCGCCGGCATGGGTTGCGCCAATGGGGGTCTCGGACCCGGCGGCCCTCAGGGCATCGGCCACGGCGGTGGGAGGCAACTGAAGTGCGGCCAGACGGGGCAGGTCGAGGGCGACCTGGACCTCGGACTCCGCAACGCCCCAATAGCGGGCCTCCCGGGCGCCGGGGACCCGATCCAGCTGCTCGCGCAGACGATCGGCCAACTTTTCCAGGCGCTGCATGGGCAGGTGGTCGCTGGTCAGGGCAACCTGGACGATGGCGACCTCGGTGGTGCGGGCGCGGCGAACCTCCAGCTCGGCAATCCCAGAGGGGAGGCGATTGCGCAGGGCGTTCACCTCGCGCACCACCTCGTCATATTTCCGTTCCGGGTTGACGCTCCAGTCGAACTCCACCCGCACCACGGCCGCGCCGTCCAGGCTGGTGGATTCGATCCGGGTGACATCGTCCAGACCATCGAGGACATCCTCGATGGGGTCGGCCACCAGTTCTTCCATCTCGGTGGGTTCGGCACCGGGCAGGACGGCGCGGACAATGACGATTGGGAAGGGAAACTGAGGGTCCTCGGACCGCGGCGTCGTCATCAGGGCGCTGAGGCCCAGCATGGTCAGCAGGCCGAAGGCGACGAGGGTGAACTGCCAGTTCCGGACCGAAAAGCCCGCTATGTCCAGCTTCACTGGGCGCTCCCGGGCTTGGTGGCCGCGAGGCTGGCCGGGTCAGTGACCTTGACCTTCTCGCCGTCACTGACAAAGCCGGCCCCGGCGGTAATGACACTGGATCCGGGGGCGAGGCCCTGGATCAGGGCGTCATTGCCATCAAAGCCCTGGAAGGTGACTTCACGACGATGGGCCCGGGACTGGGCGTCAAGGACCAGGACATAGGCCTTTGGCCCATTGGCCTCGAGAATGGCCTCGGCCGGGACGCGGGCAGCGCCCTGGGCGGACTCTCCCTCGACCTGGGCATTGATCTCGACCGTGGCGATCTGGCCGCTGCGCAGGTCAGGACCGGGGGACTGGATTTCGATCTCCACCGGGACCGTGCCAGTGCGGGCGCCGGCGGCCTCGCCGATGCGGGTGATGTGACCGCTCAGGGTCTGGCCCGGCAGGCTTTCCATGCGCACTGTGGCGCTGGCCCCGAGGACAAGTCGGGCCGCATCACGGTCGGCGAAATTGGCTCTCAGGACCAGGGGGCTGGTCTCGTCGGCGATCCGCAGGACGGCCTGACCGGGCTGAACAACCTCGCCGGACTGGGCGAGGCGGGCGAGGACAACGCCACTGGCAGGCGAGACCAGACGGGCCCAGCGGCGATCAAAGCCCGCAGCACTGGCCTGGGCCTGGGCAGCCTTCAGAGCGCTTTCTCGGTCATCCACCCTCTGGCGGCTGACGAAGCCTTGGGCAAACAGGGTTCGGTCCCGGGCCAGATCGCGGCGCGCCCGCTCGACATTGACACTGGCCTGGGTCTCGGCGGCGGCAACCCCGGTGGGATCCAGACTGGCCAGGACCTGACCGGCGCTGATCCGGTCTCCGGCCTCGGCATTCAGGGCCGTCAGGACCCCCGGTATCCGGAAGGACAGGGTCATTTCCCGACGCCGCTCAAGGGGGCCGCTGGCCCGAACCGGGGCGGTACTATTGGGGGCTGTGACCTTCGCTGTCTCGACCGCCAGCAGGGGAGTTGCCGTGGGCGGGGCAGACTTTGGTGAACAGGCGGCGACCGCCATGCAGATGGCCGCCGCCGCCCCGGCGAGAGCCGGGCGTGGTCTCAAAAAACGCCTTGAACTCACCGGTGTCTCCATTCACCTATCAGCGATAGGTAATCAGTGATCGATAATGCCATATTGTCAAGATGGTCCGCAGCGTGGAACGAAGGGCAGATGACCGGAAAGGCCGCAAGATCACCCCGCAAGGCCAAGGGCCATGGGGGAGAGCGTCGGGAGGAGATCCTGACTGCGGCCCTGCGGCTGTTCGGTGAGTTCGGGATACATGCGGTGTCCACCCGTCAGATCGCTGCCGCTGTCGGCATCTCCCAGCCCACCCTCTATGCTTATTTTTCCACCAAGGACGAGATCGGCGAGGAGTTGCACAACCGGGCCTTTGCCCAGCTTGCTGCGAGACTGACGCAGTTGCCCCGATCCCGGATTCTGACCCAGGAGGATCTGTCCGCAGCCCTCAAGGCCTATGTCGATTTCGGCCTGGAGCAGCCCGACGCCTATCGCATCGCCTTCATGCTGGAGACAGCTACCCACCGGACCCAGTTCCTGACCAAACCCGATCTGCCCGCAGGGTCTCGCGAGAGCTTTGGGGTGCTGCACCAGATGGTGGTTGCGCTGCACGAGCAGGCGCTCACCGTCGATCTGGATCCCGATACCCTGGCTCAGTCCCTGTGGGCCGGATTGCACGGACTTGTATCACTGCTGATCGCCAGGCCGGGCTTTCCCTGGGTGGAAAGACAGCATCTGATCGACAGCCATCTGGGCCTTCTGGCCGGGGCCGTTCTGCGTCGCTAGGCTTGGGCATGACCCTCAGACTTGCCGCTTCCCACGACATTCCAGCCCTGCGCCGCCTCATGGACCGGGCTATTTCCGGCCTGATGAACGACGTCCTGACCCCGGAACAGGTCCAGGCCTCCTTTGACATCATGGGGATGGATACCCAGCTGATCGCCGACGAGACCTATTTCGTCGTCGAGCTGGAGGGTCAGATCGCCGGATGCGGCGGCTGGAGCCGGCGGGCGACCCTGTTCGGGGGCGATCAGACCGATGGGCGTAACGCGGCCCTGCTGGATCCCGCCAAGGACGCTGCCCGGGTGCGGGCCATGTACACAGACCCGGATTTCGTGCGTCGCGGGGTGGGTCGGATGATCCTGGATCACTGCGAAATCGCGGCCCGGGCCGAAGGTTTCAGCCGGGCCGAAATGGCTGCCACCATGGCCGGCGAGCCGCTCTACCGGGCCTGCGGCTATGAGGTCATCGAGCCCTTTGACGGGGTTTCAAAGGCCGGCGTCCGGGTCCCACTTCTGCGGATGGGCAAGGCCATCTGACCTTTGCCAATGAGAAAAGGGCGGCCCTTTCGGACCGCCCTTTCCTTACGCATCAAGGGGCACTGAAGTGTCGGTCGGAGACCTAGAAGTTCCAGGTCACCCGGCCGTAATAGTAGCCACCGTTGATCCCATAGGGTGAGTAGCTGGGATACAGGGTGACGCAGCCCGCGCCAGAGGCCACGCAGGCGGCCTGGAAGGCGGGGGACAGCTTGTCCGGATAGGTGTTGAACAGGTTGTTCGCACCCACGGCCACCGTCACGTCGCCCGGCAGCTTGTAGGCCACTTCCAAGTCGGTGATGGCGGTCGGCTTGATCTCGGTGGGCTGAAGCGGGCCAGAACCCGGGTCAGAGATCGAAGAGGCCTTGCCGAAGAAGGTCTCGCTCAGATTCACCGTCAGGCCCCCGAAGGTATAGAGGCCAGCCAGACCGATCTTGTATTTCGGCGAGGCGGTTTCCAGCAGCGACTTGGCATCCAGGGCGAACATGGTCTGACCAGCCGGGAAGGCCGCGTTCGGGGTCTTCAGAACCGCCGGCGGAGCCTTAACCTTGGTCACCTTGGTGGTGTTGAAGTTGCCGGACGCCGTCAGGTCGATGCGGCCATAGTCTCCCAGGTCGACGGGGTAGGACACCACAATGTCCAGGCCCTTGCTGCGGGTGTCGATCCCGTTGGAGAAGATATTGATGCCGGTGGTGGTGACGGTCGGATCCAGGGAGTTGCCATTGGCCAGGATGGCCGCAACAACCGCCGGAGAGGCCGCGACGCCACCACGGGTGCCGAACAGGGAGCTGGAGCCGAAGATCCGGTCCGTCAGATCGATCTGATAGATGTCGATGGTCGCCGTCATGGAGGGCAGCGGATGGGCGACGATGCCCAGGCTGTAGTTCTTGGACTCTTCCGGCTTCAGGGTGTCGATGCCCAGGAGACGGGCAGCGGCGGAGTTGGGTGCCAGCTGAACAAAGGCCGAGGTCGGCGACACGTTGGTGGCCGAATAGAAGGCCTCCGCCAGGGTCGGGGCCCGGAAGCCGGTGCTCAGGGTGCCGCGAAGGGCGATGGAGTCGTTGAAGTCGTAACGGCTGGTCAGCTTGGCGACAGTGGTGCCGCCGAAGTCACTGAAGTGTTCGTGACGAACAGCCACGTCCACCTTCCAGGCCTCAACCGGGGAGAAGGCCAGATCCACATAGGCCGCCCAGGTGGAACG
>CAIYZB010000143.1 GCA_903930545.1 uncultured Alphaproteobacteria bacterium | reverse complement strand
TAGCCTGGGTGGATGGCCTCAGCCCCGGTGGCGCGGGCCGCCTCAAGGATACGGTCCCCCCGCAGATAGCTGTCACGAGCCGCCGCCTCTCCGATCCAGACGGCCTGATCGGCTTCAGCCACATGGGGAGCCTCCGCATCGGCGTCTGAATAGACAGCGACCGTGGCAATGCCCATCCGACGTGCGGTGCGGAACACCCGACGGGCAATCTCTCCGCGATTGGCGACAAGAACCGATCTGATCACGCAGGAAAAATCCTAGATCTGGGTGAGGCTGAAGAACATCAGCGCCACAAGCAGCACCCCGAAGGCGGTCGCAGAGGTGAACCAGACCACCAGGGTCTTGAACACGGCCCCCGGGATGGATGACCCATAGCCTCCCCGCAGCGTCTGGAACAGGTTGATCGGCGTCCAGATGGCCAGCAGGGTGAACCAGATCGACCCGACCGAGGCTGGAAGGACAAGGCCCAGGGCATTAGTCAGAAAGGCGAATGACAACAGATTGGTCGCCACCAGCAGGTGGTCATAGATGAAGAACTGACGGCGGTTCACATAGACGATGGCCAGGCTCAGCCCGACGATTGGTAGCAGCAGTACTGCCAGCCGGTGCGCCCATCCGAACATCACCACAAAATAGAATTCGGGATTTTCCAGTGCCTTGGCGAGTTGAGCCTTGAACCAGGCTTCATCATACTTTCCGGACGCCTTGTGCCCCCCTGGCTCCTGCCCGCCGATCTCGGCTTCAAAGGACAGATCGCGCAGCTGAAGTGCTGCGGTTTCGCCGAGGTGTTCGCTGGCCTCCATGGCTTTTTTCGCGGCGTCAGGATCGTGCTCGATCTGGTCGGCCCGCGAAACGGCGCGGGCATACTGGGTCGCAATAAAGGTCTTTGAGGACTCATACTTGGCCAGGACCTTGGCCCGAGGTTCGTCCCCATCTGCTAGCGCCTCATCCCGGGTTTCCGCGCTGGCCTTGAGGGCCGCATCGCGGGCCGTGGCTGCAAGGGCACGAATCCGGGCGGCCTCGCTCGCCCGGCCCTGGGGGGTCTGGAGGGTCTCGGCCCGGCGGTGTGCGGCCGGTTCGGCCTCATGCTGCATGCCATGGATGGCGTGCTCGGCGGCGAAGATGAACAGCAGCAGGGCGACAAGAAATGTACGGAATGGCGGGACATGCCGCGCAATACGGCCTTCCATATAGTCCTTGGCCAGAACGCCGGGCTTCAGGAACAGCAGGGGCAGGGTACGGGCCAACCGACCATCGAGGTGAAACATCCCCTCGATGGCTTCCCAGATCAGATGCAAGATAGACCGGTGATGTGTGTCGGTGGTCTGACCGCACTCGTGGCAATAGTGACCTTCCAGCGGTGTGCCGCAGTTGGCGCAGGGCTCACCCTTTCGGGTGAACGGCTGTGTCCGACGCCGAAACAGATCGCGGACCGAATCCGCCGCCGCCGCCTCAAGATCCGCCCCCGTCATGTTCCCCGCCGTGATCTGACTCGTGCAGGCCCATTAGGCCCAGAGCGGCTTTCGCTTGTCCAGAAAGGCCCGAACGCCCTCCTGACCTTCCTCGGAAACCCGGGCATGGGCAATCCGGCGAGCCGTATCCATCATGACAGCCTCGATGGGCTTGTAGGCAACGGCCTCCACCAGGGCCTTTGAGGCGGCAACGGCCCCAGGGGCACAGGCCCTGATTTCGCTCGCGATCCGGTCTGCCACGGCATCCAGACCCGCCACATCGGCAACGACCTCATCCACCAGGCCGATCCTTTCAGCACGGGCAGCGTCGAACACT
>CAIYZB010000142.1 GCA_903930545.1 uncultured Alphaproteobacteria bacterium | reverse complement strand
TGCCGCCCTGGGGTGCAAAGCCATCCTTCTCGGCCAGGAAGGACAGCAGGCCAGCACCGACCGTGCCCAGACCTGCAACCCCGATGCGCCAGGTTCTGGTCATTTCTGGCTTCCCGTTGAGTTGTGAGCCCGGGCCAGGATCTCGTCGGCATTGGCCAGGAACTTTTTGACGTTGCGGGCGGCCTGCCGGATCCGGTGTTCGTTTTCCACCAGACCGATGCGGACATAGCCCTCGCCATACTCACCAAAGGCCACACCGGGAGAGACGGCAACCCCGGCCTCTTCGATGAGCAGCTTGGAGAACAGCATTGAGCCAGCCTCCTTGAACTTCTCAGGCAGGGGCGCCCAGGCGAACATCGAGGCGGGAGGGGCGGGAATGTCCCAGCCGGCCCGCTTCATGGAGCTCACCAGGGTATCGCGGCGGGACTTGTAGATCGCCCGGATCTCGTCGACGCAGTCCTGGGGGCCGTTGAGGGCCGCCGCAGCCGCCACCTGAATGGGCGTATAGGCCCCGTAGTCGAGATAGGACTTCACCCGGGCCAGGGCTGCACACATGCGCTCATTGCCCACAACCATGCCCACCCGCCAGCCGGCCATGGCATAGGTCTTTGACAGGGAATTGACCTCCACCGAGATTTCCTTGGCCCCTTCCACCTGAAGGATGGAGGGGGGCGGATTGTCGTCGAAATAGATGTCGGAATAGGCGATGTCTGACAGGACCAGCAGGTCGTGCTTCTTCGCGAGCGCCACGGCCTCGCGGTAGAAGTCCAGGTCCACCCACTGGGCCGTCGGATTGGACGGATAGGACAGGATCAGGACCGAGGGCGGCGGGGCCGAGTGCTTCATGGCCCGGCTGATCCCGGACAGATATTCCTCAGGCGACAGGGCCGGGACGTGACGGATCACGCCGCCGGCCATGATGAAGCCATAGGCATGGATCGGATAGGCCGGGTTGGGGCAGATGATGACGTCGCCGGGGGCCGTCAGGGCCTGGGCCAGATTGGCGAAACCTTCCTTGGACCCGAGGGTCGCGATGACCTCGGTATCCGGGTTCAGCTTCACGCCGAACCGACGCTCATAATAGCCGGCCATGGCGCGGCGAAGGCCGACAATGCCCTTGGAGGCGGAATAGCGTCCGGCCTTTGGGTCGCGGGCGGTCTCGATCAGCTTGTCGACGATGTGCTTGGGGGTCGGCATGTCCGGATTGCCCATGCCGAAGTCGATGATGTCCACGCCCTGGCTGCGAAGCCGCGCCTTGATGCGGTTCACCTCCTCGAAGACATAGGGCGGAAGACGGCGGATACGGTGAAATTCGGGGGTCATTTTGAGCTCTGGCCGCATCCCTTGCGGCAGTGGGGAGCTGAGGTCACGCCGGACGACGCCCATCGGTGAGGGTCACCCGGCAGGTTGAAATTTTTCTGCCTCCGCGGGCCTATCTCGGCGACGGAGGCGGTGTAGCTCGCCGACGGATTTCTGCGGCAAAGGCCTCGGTCGCTGCAGTGGTGGACACCCCTGCCCCCAGATCAGGACCTGCATCGAGGGCAGCGGCCTCCACGAAACGGTCCGTAGCATTGAGGGTCCAGGTCTGGTCAGCCGTTTCAGCCATGAGCTGGTCACGTGCGCCTTCCGAATCAGCAGCAGCCTTGCCCCAGGCCTTTACCGGCCGCAAATCAGCCGGTGCTGGCGGAATGTCGGTAAATTGCGGGAAAGCCTGGCTCGCCTCGGCCTTGGCCGCCACCTCTGCCGCGATCGGCGAAGTCTGGTCGACAATGGCAGCCCCGAACGGGGCCTGCAACGCACAGCCGCCCAGCAAACCGCTCACCGCCACAGACCCCAGGAGGGCGGCAGCACGGCCGATCTTGATCAAAACTGTGTGCGACACATTCATTTCGGACCCGGTCTTATGCCATGATCGCTTCGGGCGAAAGGGCGCGAAGCTGTGACAGCCCACCGGGAGAGCGAGATCGCATGGCCAGAAGCGTCAAGGACAAGCCAGAGGCGCCTGCCAAGGCCGCCAAAACGCCCCGCACCCGCAAGGCGGCCCCCAAGGTCCAGTCGGCGGCGAAACCCAAGGTCGCTCGCAAGCCAAAGGCGGTCCCGGCTCCTGAACCTGTCAGGATCGAGGCCCCGGGCCAGGCCCAGGCACAGCCCACCGCAGCCGGCCCCCAGGCCTTTATGGCCAGCCAGCTGACAGCGGATCAGAGGGCCATGATGGAGACCCTCTCGGCCAATCTCGCCCGGGCGGCCCTGACCGCCCAGGGAGCCATTGCCGAGGCTGCCCTTCGTTCGGCTGACCGCCCGGCAGCCCTCTCGGCTGATCCCTTCCATGTGGCCCCGGCCCTGACCGACGTCATGGGACGCCTGGCAGCCCAGCCTGACCGCATCCTGCGGGCCCAGGCGGACCTGTTTCAGAAATATCTCGAGCTTTGGCAGAACACCGCCCGCAAGGCCTCGGGCGAAACGGTCGAGCCGGTTGTCGTGCCGGATCGCGGCGACAAGCGCTTCCTCGATCCCGACTGGAATCAGAACCCGGTCTTTGACGTGATCAAGCAGTCCTATCTGCTGACCTCCAACTGGCTGAACGGTCTGGTCTCCGGAGTCGACGAGGTCGAGCCCATGACCAAGCGCCGGGTCGAGTTCTTCATGAAGATGCTCACCGATGCCTTTTCACCTTCCAACTTCCTGGTCTCCAACCCCGCCGCCCTGCGCGAGGCCATGGAAACCCGCGGCGAGAGCCTGCTGAAGGGGATGGAGAACTTCGCTTCTGACCTGCAGCGTGGTGGTGGCCAGCTGTCCATCGCCCAGACCGATTACGAGATGTTCGAGATCGGCCGCAATGTGGCGACGGCCCCAGGCAAGGTGGTCTTCCAGAACGAGCTTCTGCAGCTGCTGCAGTTCTCGCCGACGACCGAGACGGTGTTCGAGATCCCCCTGGTGATCTTCCCGCCCTGGATCAACAAGTTCTACATCCTGGACCTGCGCCCGGAAAACTCGATGATCCGCTGGCTCACCGATCAGGGCGTCACGGTGTTTGTGGCCTCCTGGGTCAATCCGGACCAGCGCATGGCCGAGAAGACCTTCGAAGACTATATGCGCCAGGGTATCTACGAAGCCACCCAGGCCGCCATGACCCAGGCCGGGGTCGATCGGGTCAATACGGTGGGCTACTGCATCGGCGGTACTCTGCTGTCCTCGACCCTGGCCCACATGGCCGCCCGTGACGACAAACGGATCAGTTCTGCCACCTTCTTCGCTGCCCAGCAGGACTTCTCCGAGGCCGGAGATCTGCTGCTCTTCACCAATGAAGACTGGCTCAAAGACCTCGAGCAGAAGATGGATGCCGAAGGGGGCGTCCTGAGCGGCCAGTCCATGGCCGACACCTTCAACATGCTGCGGTCCAATGACCTGATCTGGTCGTTCTTCGTGAACAACTATCTCATGGGCAAGGAACCCAAGCCCTTCGACCTCCTGTTCTGGAATTCAGACCAGACCCGGATGCCCAAGGCCCTGCACATGTTCTACCTGCGCAAGTTCTATGGCGAAAACGCCCTGGCGAAGGGCGAACTGGTCATGGACAATGTGAAGCTGGACCTCTCCACAGTGAAGACACCGGTCTATGTCCAGTCCTCCAAGGAGGACCACATCGCCCCGGCCCGTTCCGTCTATCGCGGAGCCAAGCTGTTTGGTGGACCCGTCACCTTCACCCTCTCGGGTTCTGGCCACATTGCCGGGGTGATCAATGCCCCCGTGGCCAAGAAGTATCAGCACTGGACCAATGCCGACATGCCCGACACCGTCGAGGCCTGGATGACCGGCACGACGGAAACGCCCGGGTCCTGGTGGCCGCACTGGCTGAACTGGCTGAGCGAGAAATCCGGTGGCCAGGTGCCTGCCCGCGATCCCGCGAACGGGGCACTGCTCCCCCTCGAGGACGCGCCAGGCAGCTACGTTAAGGTGAAGTCCTGACCTAGCCGAAGCTCAGGGGCGGGGGCCGTTTCGGGGGACGGTAATAGCTCATCCGCCAAAGGACCAGGAGGGCCCCGATGGGAAGGGTGAACCGGAACACCCATGGCGCCAGGGGCGAGACAGACTTTGTCACCGTCACCCCCAGCAGATTGACCGCCAGCCAGGAACTGGTGGCCCCTGTGGTCCAGTTCATCTGCAGGCTGCCAAGCCCCAGCAAGGCCAGGGCAATCCAGGCCCAGCGCCACTTGAGCGCCTTGGCCTGCCATGCGCGCCATGCCGCCAGGATCATGAGCCCCAGAGACAGGGCCATCCCTGACATAAACCCGAGATGGATCCAGGTCTTGCCCGGGGCATCCAGGGCATTGGCCGCCACGGAGCGGGCATCGACGGGCCGGGCCTGAAATCCGGAGACCTCATAGCGACCATTGGACTTGTCCAGCACTGCGCGCAGGACGACATCCCCGGTTCGGAAACTGTAGAGATAGTCGATGGTCAGGCGCTCCACCCGTTTGCGGGTGCCGGCCTTGGCGGCATAGGTCCAATAGAGCATCTGGACCTCGTTGGGCGGGTCCCTTGGCATGACCTGACGGATCTGTTCCAGCATGGCCCGGCGATGAGGACTGTCGGCCACCCAAAGGGGCGATGTCGCCTCCACCGTTGACCAGTCAGCCCGCTGGACCGCCGCTGCAAAGTTACGGGCCGTCAGGTCTGCCGACTGGTCCACAGCCGAGCCACAGCCAGCCAGGCCGATGCTCATGGCGATACCGCAGACCCAATGCCAAACCTGACGCCGCACGGCTGAACTCCGGAGCTTTCGAAAGTGTTCTAATCTGCCTGACGGCAGAGCTGCAACGACACTCACCAATATGGTGATTTCACTGACCGGTTCCGGGTAGCTGGAGGCTGGTCCTGAACACCTGCAGGGGTTAGGTCTGGTGAAGGAGATGCCCATGACCCAGCAAACCGTCCGCCGCACCCTGAGCCTGGCCTGCCTCGGTCTGGCGCTTCTGGCCCAGCCGGCCCTCGCCGAGGATCTGATCATCCATGCCGGGACCTTGATCGACGGGGTCTCAGATACGCCCCGGACCAGGGTCTCCATCCGCGTGCATGACGGGCGGATCGCCGGAATCGAACCGGGTCTGATCACGGCGGGAGATACCCCGGTGATCGATCTGTCCGACTCGACGGTCATGCCGGGCTTCATCGATGCCCACATCCACATCTCCGCCAAGCTGCCCAGCCGGACCAACGCCACGGAGGACTGGGTCACCCACTCAGCCATCGACCGGGCCTTTGACGGAGCTGTCTTTGCCCGCCAGATGCTGCAGCAGGGCTTCACGGCTGCGCGGGACGTAAGCGGCGGCGATGAGACGGTTGCCCTTAGAGATGCCATTGACGGCGGCAAGGTCCCGGGGCCGCGGCTCTGGGTTTCCCTCGAGGCCCTGGGTCCGACAGCTGGCCATGGGGATCCCCGCTCGGGTCTCGACCCCGCCCTGTCCAATCCGAACTGGTCCAACGGCATTGTCGACAGTCCGGAACAAGCGCGCTTCAAGGTCAGGGAACATCGACGTCGGGGTGCCGACCTCATCAAGATCATGCCCTCCGGCGGCATTGCCTCCTCGGGGGATGATCCCCGCGCCCAGCTGATGACCGAGGACGAGGTCACGGCGGCGGTCCAGGCCGCCCATGCCCTGGACATGAAGGTGGCAGCCCACATCTATCCTCATCAGGCCATGGAGATGGCTGTTCGGGCCGGGGTGGACTCCATCGAGCACGGCTCTTTTGCCACGGCCCAGACCTATGCCCACATGAAGGCAAAGGGGACCTATCTGGTCCCTACCCTGACGGTCTTTGACGTCTTTTATGAAGTGGCCAGTACCCACCCGGAACTGCTGTCACCCGGCACGGCCGCCAAGGAACTGGCCAATGACCTGCTGCCCAAGCGCAACTTCCCCAATGCCGTGAAGAGCGGGGTCAAGATTGTCTATGGCACCGATCTGGGCGAGGGCGACCACAGCATGGAATTCGGCCTGATGATCTCAGGCGGTCTGCCGGCCATGGAGGCGATCCGTGCCGCAACCAGCCGCGCCGCTGATCTCCTGGGAGCGGCAGACCGGATCGGCAGCATCCGGCCCGGTCGGTTTGCCGACCTCGTCGCGGTCAAAGGCGACCCGCTGACCGACACCAGCCAGTTCTCGAAGGTTCAGTTTGTGATGAAGGGCGGGAAGGTCTACCGGCAGAACGGATCACCGACCGCTAACTGATGCCGTCGTCCGCCCCGATAAGCAGGTCACGAAACAGGGCGCCATAGCTGGTGTCAGTCGCCAGCCTCTGGGGATAGTCGCCAGCCTCGAACAGGGCACGGGCTGTGCGCCCTGTTGATGCGACCGGGATGATGCGGACCTCGGGCTGCAGGCCCACCAGCAAGTCATGCTCGGCCCGGACCCCGGGCCCGCCCCCGATGAACACAGCGGCTTCAAACCGATGGTCAGCGATCATCTGGGCGCGCATCCGGGCTATGCTGGAGTCGAGACTGCCCAGGTCAGGGGTGTAGGCGACATTTCCGAAGTGCCGGTTTTCTCGGACCAGGTGGCTAGCGAAGTGCCGGGATTGGTAGAGGCACGTCCAGCGCTGGAAATCGATCCCTTGAGCCTGGGCAACGAGCGCCACAATCGGCGTAACAGTCGGGTGTCCGCCCCAGACCAGACGCCTGTGTCCAAGTACGGCGTGAGCCAGGGCCATGATCGCCGAACGAATTCGGCCAGCCTCGTTTTCCTGTTCGGGTGTCGACCTCGCATCCAGCCGCGGGACACTGGCGGCGAGAAGCACCGCCCCTTCCGGCTTTGCGAAGCTTTCGACATCCTCCTGCATGGGCCTAGCCAAACATTGCCCAGCCCGACTCGACAATCCCCAAATCGGTGTCAGGCAGGCATAAACTTGAGCGCGACGCCGTTATTGCAGTAGCGCAGGCCCGTTGGCCTGGGACCGTCGGGAAAGACGTGTCCCTGGTGTCCGCCACAGCGCACACAGTGATACTCCTTGCGCGGCACCCCGATGCCAAAGTCGATCTTGGTCTCAAGGGCCCCCTTGATCGCGGTATAGAAGCTGGGCCATCCGGTGCCGCTCTCGTATTTCCATTCCGAACGGAACAGGGGCAAGGCGCAGCCCGCACAGACATAGGTGCCTTTGCGGTGTTCCTTCAGCAAGGGACTGGTCCCGGCATACTCGGTGTCTTCATGACGCAGAACGCGATAAGCGGCTGCCGGGAGGCGACGTTTCCACTCTGCATCAGACAGGGCCTTCCAGTCCGTCGTCTGGGACCTGGCGACGGCAGGGGCCAGAAGGGCGGCCATGCCCCCCATAAGCAGTGTGCGGCGATCGGTTGGCTGTTTCATGATCATGTCTACGTCACCGGAACCGAAAAGGTTTCAGCCTGTCTGGCCAGGGCGAACATAGAGCACATCGGGGGTCTTTTCTTCATTCCCCTCGCCGTCTGTGAGGGTTTCGATGAGAAAGCCCCGGTCCTCGTAGAATTTCCGGGCCCTCTGGTTCTGCTGAAAGGTCCAGAGCCGTTTCCCACGACCATCAGCGAGGGCCACCTCGAGCAGGGCCGGTCCCATTCCCCGGCCCTGATGATCGGGATGGACATAGAGATGCTGCACCCAGTCGGGTGAGAAGGCGACATAGGCCACGACCTTGCCGGCCTCTTCCGCCACCCAGGCCTCGAATTCCTTCAGCAGGCGCTCGCCCATGAACCAAAGGTCTTCCTCCGCCGTGTGAAGCTCCGGCAGGAAGCTAAGGGACACCCGCATAGCCTGACGATGGATTGTGGCCATGGCCTGCGCATCGGCAGCAGTCGCCGGCCTCAGGGTCACAATCCGGCAGCCTCGGGCAGGCCCAGGGCCAGGTTGAGGTTCTGCACTGCTGCGCCCGAGGCCCCCTTGCCCAGATTATCCAGCAGGGCGACCAGCCGGGCCTGGCCGGTCTGGGCATTGCCGAAGACATAGAGCTTCATCTGATTGGTGCCGTTCAGGGCCTCGGGATCCAGGTCGGCATTGAAGCCCCCTGCCCCGGCTCGCGCCATCTGCAGGGCGTGGATTTCCTCGGCCGTGGCGACAGAGACAAAGCGCTCGCGCTTATAGGCCTCAGAAAGCGCCTTGAGCAGGTCCTGGGGCTTGGGTGCCTCTGGCAGGGCCCAGAGTTGCAGGGGGACCTCGACGATCATCCCCTGGGCATAGCGCCCGACCGAGGGCGCAAACAGCGGCGGGTGATCAAAGCCGCCATACTTCTGCATCTCGGGGACATGCTTGTGCTGCAGGGTCAGGCCATAGGTCCGGAAGGCGTCGGAGGACCCTGCCGCAGCCTCGGCCTCGAACTCCTCGATCAGCCCCTTGCCCCCGCCGGAATAGCCGGAAATGGCATTGACGGTGATGGGCCAGTCCGTCGGGATCAGGCCCGCATCCACCAGGGGCCGGGTCAGGGCGATGAAGCCTGTGGGATAGCAGCCCGGATT
Source organism: uncultured Alphaproteobacteria bacterium (assembly GCA_903930545.1). GTDB lineage: Bacteria > Pseudomonadota > Alphaproteobacteria > Caulobacterales > Caulobacteraceae > Phenylobacterium. Next base: position 9,374 of record CAIYZB010000142.1, on the reverse strand, counting down.
GCTGATCCGTTTCGAGGCGGCGATCGCCGTTCTCTGGTCCGGTCCCAGCTCGGCAAAGCCATAGGTCCAGCCCGAGGCTGTGCGATAGGCCGTCGAGGCATCGATGATCTTGACCTTGGGCGAGGTCACCAGGCTGACAGCCTCCTTGGCTGCCGCATCAGGCAGACACAGGATCACGGCATCGGCGCTGTTGAGCAGTTCGGCCCGAGCCTCGGCATCCTTGCGCCGCTCCGGATCGATGGATAGCAGGCGCAGGTCACTGCGGCTTTCCAGCCTCTGGCGGATCTGAAGCCCGGTGGTGCCGGCTTCGCCATCAATGAAAACGGTGGGGGTCATGACCGGGGTTTTCCGAACCTGAAGCCAAAATGCAGAAAGGGCGCTCCGGTTTCCCGAAGCGCCCCTTCCAAAGCAAGCCGTTGCTCTGGCGCTGGTTAGCGCTTCGAGAACTGGAAGCTGCGTCGAGCCTTGGCCTTGCCGTACTTCTTCCGCTCGACCACGCGGCTGTCGCGGGTCAGGAAGCCGTGCGGCTTCAGCACCGGGCGCAGGCCCGGCTCGTAATAGGTCAGGGCCTTGGACAGACCGTGACGGATGGCACCGGCCTGACCGGAAAGGCCAGAGCCTTCGACCGAGACGATCACATCGAACTGGCCGAGGCGATTGGTCACTTCCAGGGGCTGGGCAATCATCATGCGCAGCACCGGGCGGGCGAAGTAGATTTCCTGGTCGCGACCATTGATCGTGATCTGGCCCTTGCCGGGCTTGATCCAGACGCGGGCCACGGCGTTCTTGCGCTTGCCGGTGGCATAGGCGCGGCCCTGGGCGTCGATCTTGGGTTCGACGGGGGCGGCAGCCGGGGTGGAGGAGAGGCTTTGCAGAGCCTCGAAGCCTTGGGTCTCGGACATCTGGCTTACGCGCTCCGCGTGTTTTTGGCGTTCATTTCGGCGAACGCGATGACTTCGGGGCTCTGGGCCTGGTGGGGATGCTCACCGGCATTGTAGATGCGCAGGTGGGTCATCTGCTTGCGGGCCAGGGGGCTTTCCTTGGGCAGCATGCGCTCGACGGCCTTTTCCAGGATCCGCTCGGGGAACTTGCCGCCGAGGATCTTGTCCGCGGTGCGTTCCTTGATGCCGCCGGGATAACCGGTATGCCAGTAATAGGTCTTCTGCTGCAGCTTGCGGCCGGTGAACTTCACCTTGTCGGCATTGATGACGACGACGAAGTCGCCGCAGTCAACGTGCGGGGTGTAGTCGGGGCGGTGCTTGCCGCGAAGACGCATGGCGATGAACGTGGCGAGACGGCCGACAACGGCATTCTCGGCATCGATCACGATCCACTTCTTCGTGACGTCGGCGGGCTTCAGCGAAGCCGTCGTCTTCATCATGTGAACAGGTCCGTAGTTGGGCTCACGGGACGTATCCCGCGACAGGAGGCGCGCAATTAGGACGAGGGATTTGCCCTGTCAACTTGAAATGCACAGCAAATTCCCGCAAACCCTTATGAGACAGGCGTTTGCGAATTTAGGTATCATGATACCCTGTCACGGCATCGTTGCGATCCCGTGCTTTTTCGCTCCGGATCAGGGGAACCCACCATCATGTCAGCCAATCGCCGTCAGTTCGTTGCGACCTCGGCCGCCGCCCTAGCCTTTTCCGGCTTTTCGAGGCTCTCGCGGGCCGAGACCTCGGCCAATATGGCCCCCTATCTCAGCCAGGTGCCCGGCTATGGGGAGCTGGTCGGCGATCCTGCGGCCATCATCGATCTGCCCAGGGGCTTTACCTATTCCGTCATTTCCCGCCACGGAGAGCTGATGAGCGATGGTCTGGTGACCCCAGGCAAGATGGACGGCATGGGCTGCTTTCCGCTCTGGGGAGACCGGGTCGCCCTGGTCCGCAATCATGAAATCTCGCCCCGAGACACTGACATCACCGCCTTCGGGCCCCGCCGGGCCCTGGCCAGCCGGGTCAAGGCCGACCGGGTTTATGATGTGGATGACGATGGCCTGCCCCTCGGTGGCGGGACGACCACCCTGGTCTATGATCTGAAGCACAGGCGGCTGGAATCCTCCCATCTGAGCCTGGCAGGGACCATGGTGAACTGCGCCGGTGGCAGCACGCCCTGGGGATCGTGGCTGTCCTGCGAGGAGACCACGGTCACCACGGGCCAGCAAAAGGTCAAAAAGCCCCACGGCTTTGTCTTCGAGGTTCCGTCCAGAGCCCGTGGCCTTGTGGAGCCCGAACCCATCACCGCCATGGGCCGCTTTCGCCACGAGGCGGCAGCCATCGATCCCCGATCCGGTATTGTCTACATGACCGAGGATGTCGGAGATGGCATGGGGCTGTTCTATCGCTATCTGCCCAATGATCGCCGGCACCTGAACAAGGGAGGCCGTCTTCAGGCCCTGGCCCTTCCGGAGGGCAAGGACGGCGATCCGCGCAACTGGAACAGCACCTACTGGTCCCCGGGGGACTGGCGTTCGGTTCACTGGATCGATCTGGATGGGGTCGACAACCCTCACGAAGATCTCCGCAATCGCGGTCACGACAAGGGTGCAGCCTGGTTCGCCCGGGGCGAGGGCATCTTCTGGGGCAAGGACGAGCTCTATTTCACCTGCACCAGCGGCGGCCCGAAAAAGGGCAGCCAGATCATGCGCTATGTCCCCAGCGCCCAGGAGGGGCAGGCCGGCGAGGCCGATGCCCCAGGCCGCCTGCAGCTCTTTGTTGAACCCAGCGACGACCTGATCCTGCGCATGGCCGACAACATTTCCATCAGCCCCTGGGGACATCTCATTGTGTGCGAAGACAAGGTCGGCGGCACCAACTTCCTTCGCGGTGTCACGCCCAAGGGCGAGGTCTATACCCTGGCCCGCAACGCGCACCTCGGAGACGGGGATGTGGGCGGGACATCAGAGTTCGCCGGCTGCTGCTTCTCGCCGGATGGCACGACCCTGTTCGTCAATGTCTATTCGCCCGGCCTGACCCTGGCCATTACCGGGCCATGGTCGCAGTTCAGGGACGCCTGACCCGCCAGGCAAAGCCCACGGAAACCGCCAGCAGGATTGCCGCCGTGATCTGGTGAGCCATGCCCAGGGAAATGGGCACATGGCTCGTCAGGGTCACGATCCCCAGCAGGACCTGAAAGCCAACCACGCCGCCCAGGGCAAGGGCCAGGCGCTTGACCTCGGGCAGAAGATAGGGCGAGCGGACCGCCCGGACGACAAAGACCGCCGTCAGCCCTGTGAGCAGATAGGCAAAGATCCGATGGTTGAACTGAACGGCCGCCTGGCTGTGGGCCAGGGTGGACCAGAGGCCTGCCCCGGCATAGTCGGCGGGGAACAGGGCTCCGTTCATCATGGGCCAGTCGTTATAGACCAGACCAGCATCATTGCCGGCCACCAGGGCCCCCAGCAGGATCTGGAAATAGAACAAGGCTGTCAGGCCAAGCGAGGCCTTCACCCAGGGGCTGGGAACGGTCTGGCGCGGGGCTCCGGCCCAGGCATCCAGGGCCGTCCAGACCAGAGCCGCCAGAAGGATAAAGGCCAGGCCAAGATGGGTCGCCAGCCGCTCCGGTGCCACCGAGACCCGGTCTGACAGGCCGCTGGCCACCATCCACCAGCCCACCAGGCCCTGAAGCCCGCCCAGGACCAGCAGCAGCCCCATGCGGGGGATCAGCCAGCGGGGCAGTTCCTGACGGATCAGGAACCAGGCAGCCGGAATCACAAAGACGGCCCCAAGCACGCGACCCAGCAGGCGGTGACCCCATTCCCACCAATAGATCTGCTTGAACTCGCCCAGGCTCATGCCCCGGTTCACCAGCTTGTACTGCGGGATCTCCTTGTAGCGGGCGAACTCGTCATTCCAGTCCTTCGCATTCATCGGCGGCAGGGCGCCCGCCACCGGCTTCCATTCGGTAATGGAAAGGCCGGAGTCGGTCAGGCGGGTCGCCCCGCCCACAACCACCATGGACAGGACAAACAAGGCCACGATGGCCAGCCAGATGGCCACGGGACGGGAACGGTCGGAGCGTAAAAAGGATGTCATGGCCTCGAGGGGGAGCTCACAGGATGATGCCTGTTCCGCTAGACCCAAACGGCATCGGCGTCCATGCTTGCGAAGCCCCGCTCAACCGGGACAGGTCGGATCCCCGGCCAGCGTGTCTGCAATGCAAGGGAGAGCCATGGGAGACCTGGGCCTGATCGGCACCTTGATCGTCGGCCTGGTCGCCGGATGGATCGCTGCGCGCCTGCTCAATCGCAGGCAGGGCCTGGGCCAGCAATTGCTGGTAGGTCTTGCCGGTGCGGCACTGGGTCGCCTCCTGGCAGAGGGTCTGGACCTGGATGCTGGCGGCTGGATCGGCGGCCTGGTCATGGCCACCATAGGGGCCCTGCTCACCCTGTCCCTGGTGAGTCTGCTTCGTCGCAACTAGCCTCTGCTCGCCAGGCGTCCTATAGGCAGCCCATGAGTGCGCGCGTTCGGAAATTCATCGGCGGAATCGGGATCATGGCCTTTCTCGGGGCCTATGTGATTGCCGCAGTCACAATCGGCGAGCGACTGCCCGATCACTGGGCCGCAAAGCTCGCCTTCTTCGGACTGGTCGGCATCGCCTGGGGCGTGCCGATCCTGCCCCTCATCAGCTGGATGAACCGGGGCCGCTGAGAGCTTTGGGGGAAATCCGCCGATGGTCGGAGCGACAGGATTTGAACCTGCGACCCCTTGACCCCCAGTCAAGTGCGCTACCAGGCTGCGCTACGCTCCGACATCGGCGAGCGGCTCTTCTAGCGTTTGCGGCGATTGGAGCAAGCTGAAATTCAATGTGACGCGAGAAGGGTGTCGAGACGCAGCTTCGCCGCCACCAGCTCGGACCGCGCCTGAACAAGGCCCTGCCGACTTCTGGCATCCTTGATCAGGGTGTCGAGCCTCGGCAAGGCCCCGGATGGCCGCGGCACCCGCCCCGCGGCGGCCTCGATCAGGCAGTGCAGGCCCTCGTCCTTGTGAAGCTTCTGGACGCCCTTGATGCTGTAGCCATGGACGTGGAGCAGGGTCTTGACCCCGCGCAGCACGGTGATGTCCTGGGGGCGATAGAACCGCCGCCCCCCTGCCCGCTTCATGGGCCGGATGAAGGAAAACTTGGTCTCCCAGAAACGCAGCACGTGCTGAGGCGTGCCCAGCTCGTCAGCTGCTTCTGAAATGGTTCTGAAGGCTTCGGGGCCCTTGGCCACGACTAGCCGTTCGTCACTTGGAAAGGGCGCGGTCCACGCGCGCCTTCATGACCTGCGAGGCCCTGAACCCGATCACCCGACGGGGCTCGATGGAGGCCGGTTCGCCGGTCTTGGGATTGCGGCCCATCCGGGCGCGCTTCGCGCGGACCTGAAAGACGCCAAAACCGGAGAGTTTGACCTGTTGACCCTTTTCGAGGGCTACAGACATGAGCTCGAGGGTGCGTTCAACCAGTTCCGAACAGTCCTGGCGGGTCAGCCCCACCTCCGCATGAACCGCCTCACAGAGGTCAGCCCGCGTTACCGTCGCGCCTTTCATGAACGCCCTCGCTTCAAATCAACTTGGTCACAATGGATAAAGCTCATGGCCTGATTGTCGCATCCCGTCAAAGACTTCAAGGCCGAGTTTCGTCTGGATGGCAATCCAGGACCAGGGGCTCAGAGCCGGATGACGCAGGCTCCCCAGGTCAGGCCACCGCCCATGGCTTCCACCAGGACCAGCTGACCGGGCTGGATCCGGCCATCCTCTATTGCCGTGGCCATGGCCAGGGGAATGGAGGCCGCGGAGGTATTGGCGTGGATCGCCACGGTGGAGACGACCTTGGTCTCGTCTATGCCCAGGCGCTTGGCCACCCCCTCGAGGATGCGCTGATTGGCCTGGTGCGGGATGAACCAGTCCACATCGGACACCGCAATCCCGGCATCGGCAGCCGCGGCCACCACAGCCTCTGAAATGTTCACAACCGCATGGCGGAAGACCTGATTGCCCTGCATCCGCAGGTGACCGACCAGACCATTGGTCGAGACCCCCCCATCAACATAGAGCAGGTCCTGTTTGGTGCCGTCCGCCCTCAGGGCAAAGCCGAGCAGGCCTCGATCCGAGATCGCGCCCTCGCCCTCTCCGGGCTCAACCACAAAGGCGCCCGCGCCATCCCCAAACAGCACGCAGGTCCCGCGATCGGTCCAGTCCATCAGCCGGGTCATGGTCTCGGCACCGATCACCAGGGCACATTTCGAGCGTCCCCGGGCGACAAATCCATCCGCTGTGGACAGGGCATAGACGAAGCCCGAGCAGACCGCCTGGACGTCAAAGGCGATGCCGACGGGACAGCCCAGCTTGCGCTGGACGATGGTCGCCACAGCCGGAAAGGTCAGGTCGGGCGTCGTAGTGGCCACAATGATCAGGTCGATATCGGCCGGGGTCTTGCCTGCAGCGGCAAGGGCGCGTCGGGCCGCCTCCACGGCCAGATCCGAAACCGCCTGATCGGGGGCAGCGCGGTGACGCTGGCGGATGCCGGTCCGTTCTCGGATCCATTCGTCCGAGGTATCGACAACCTTGGCCAGGGCCTCGTTGGTCACGATCTCGTCGGGGAGATATCCACCGACCCCCGTCACCACACTGCGCAGAACTTTGCTCACCTAGGACGGCTCCTCGTCGGCCGGAAGCCCGTGATCGCCCACGGCCGCGGTCAATCGGGTCATATTTCTTTCGACCTCGGCAGCGAAATCACTCCGCGCGAGATCCGCAGCCATGCGGATTGCATCCGCAAAATGATGGGCCGTAGCCCCGCCGTGACTTTTCACCACCACACCATTGAGGCCCAAAAGCGGCGCAGCGGGCGGGGGATTGAGCTTCTCGCGGAAGGCCAGCAGCCCCTTTCGGGCGATGAGGGCACCGACCTTTGTGATCAGGCTGGAGGTCAGGGCCGCGCGGAGCTCGGCTCCGACATATCGCGCCGTGCCCTCGGCGGCCTTGAGCATGATATTGCCGGTGAAGCCGTCAATGACCGCAACATCGACGGTGTTTTGCGACAGGTCGTCGCCCTCGACAAAGCCACGATAGTCCAGGTCAAACTGACCCGACTTGAGGATCGTGTGCGCCAGGCGAACCTCCTCATGGCCCTTCATGTCCTCGGAGCCGACATTGAGGAGACCGACGGTCGGCCGGGCTACGCCATGGGCAGCTCGGTGGAAAGCTTCGCCCATGATGGCGAACTCAACCAGTTGCTGGGCGCTGCAGTCGATATTGGCCCCGGCATCCAGCATGGTCGTATAGCCGCGAGACCCCGGCCAGCTGACCACCAGGGGCGGACGGTCGACCTCGACGCACATCCTCAGGATCAGCTTGCTGATGGCCATCAGGGCGCCGGTATTGCCGCAGGAAATGGCGGCCATGGCCTCGCCGGACTTCACGGCCTCCACGGCATTCCACATGGACGAGCCCTTGCCCCGACGCATGGCCGTGGCGGGCTTTTCATCCATGGCCACCACCTTGTCGGTGTGACGGATCTCCACCCGGTCGGCCAGACCGGCCACCTTCGCCAGTTCCAGCTTCAGGGCCGCCTCATCCCCGTGCAGCAGGAAGCATGATCCTGGGAGGGACCTGGCGGCCTCTGCCACACCGTGAACGGTCACGGCGGGGCCTTGATCGCCCCCCATGGCGTCAATTGAAATGACCAAAGATCGGGTCACGGCGCGCGTCTTCCCCTCTAACGCTCTCGGCCGGGATGCCGACGGGACCTTACCGTCGCACCCCCCATAATCAAGTCGACGACTTCGGGTCCTGGAGCTTCCTCAGGACCGAAAACGGTGATTCTTCGGCTCGGTCCGGAACATAGTCGAATTTCGCCCCGGGCTTGCGGGGAAACGGATCGATCTCCAGGGCGAGGTGTTCGATGAGATAGGCCGAGAGATCCACCCGCTCGCCCTCCAGAATATCCGGCGGATCGGGGTCATCCGGATCAAGCTCGACCTCGGGACCTTCCTCGCCAGGCGCATTGGGACTGCCGGCCGGGACCATGGTCACATGGATTTCGCCGGAGAGGGTCTGGTTGAAAGGATCCAGGGTCACGCTGCAGATCTGTGTGACCTCCGCCTCGAACCGGCCGGTGAGTTCCGCGCCATCCAGCCAGGGGCTCAGGGTCAGCTTGGCCGTGAGGCGCGGCAGGGCCTCGAGGGTAACCGTTCGGGCGATCTGGGCCCGGGTCGCCTCGTCCGGTGCCAGCTCGATCTGGATCGGGCCTCTGGCCAGATCCACCAGCAGCCGCGTGCAAGGCCATTGAGTGCTCATGACTGCCCCCAGACCCTGCCCTCGCAGAGGGGCTCCAGAGGCAGCAGGGCGAGGCTGGCGCGTTCGGCCATTACATAGTCCCGCAAGGCCTCAGGCCCGACCTGAGAGCCTTCCAGGGCCGTGCGTGACAGCACTGCCTCGAGGTCAGTGGTTTCAGGCAGGGCCTCGAAGGCCGCCTCAAGGGATTTGACCCGACCATAGAAGGCCTCACCCAGCCGGCGCATTTTCTTGCCGACCGACAGATCACCAACCCCCATCTCCCTCAGGGCATCGTCCAGACTGACCACATAGGTGTCGAACAGGGCCTGGGCCGTGTCTGCGGCCTGTGGCCCCTGTCGCCGCAGGCGGTCCAACAGGAGGAAGACATGAAGGCTGTAGCTTTCGAAACGACCCTCCACGGTGTCGGGAATGCCCAGGGAGCCAAAAAGGTCAGGAGAACGGGCCTTTTCCACCACAGCGGAATAGAGGGCGCGCCCGGCCTGACGGGAAGGCTTTTCGCGAAAGAGTCGGTCCAGCAGCATGGTTGGCCTCGAAATCGCCTTGAGTGGTTCCTAAAGGCGGCATTGCAGTAAGGGGCTGTGAGCGATAGGTCAAAGCCTCGGAAAACGAATAGGGTCCTGTTCGCACATGTTTCGCCGCATCGCCTTCGCCGCCGCCGCCGCAACTCTTGCGGCAACGGGGGCCTGCGCGCCCATCACCAGCTATTCCGGCTTTCAGGCCATCGAGGCCAATCCCAAGGATGTGAAGGTTGCCACCGACACCAAGTCCACGGTGCGTGGCCGCCTGGGATCACCCTCGGTCACCTCGACCTTCGATCCCAATGTCTGGTTCTATATCGACCAGGTCAAGGAACGCGTCGCCTTCCTGAAGCCTGTTGTGGTCCAGCGCCACATCACGGCCATCACCTTTGATCCGACCTCCGAGGCCGTGACCAATGTCGACAACCTGACCCTGAAGGATGGCAAGGTCATTGCCTTCAATGGCCGCGAGACCCCGACCCGCGGTCGGGAGCTCACGATCCTCGAGCAGCTTCTGGGAAATGAGGGCCGCGGCGGCATGCTGCCCAACCGCGACGACGAGGGCGCTCCGGGC
>CAIYZB010000141.1 GCA_903930545.1 uncultured Alphaproteobacteria bacterium | reverse complement strand
GACTCCTTAAGTGGCGGCGATGGCAGTGACTACGCCGACGGGGGGGCTGGTGCCGACACGATCAATGGCGGCGCGGGCAATGATGGTCAGGATAGTTTCAAGGCTGGCCTCTTTGGCGGTGCCGGTAACGACGTCATCAATGGCGGCGACGGAGACGACTATATCGATGGCGGTGCCGACAACGACCTCATCGACGGCGGCAATGGCGACGACGAACTCTATGGCGACTCCGGCAATGACACGATCTCGGGCGGAGAGGGCGATGACTATGTCGAGGGCGATGCCGGCAAGGATATCCTGACCGGCGGGTCCGGCAGCGACACCTTCGGCTTCTATGAGGGGGACTCCTCCTCCATCGCCGCCACAGGGGACCAGATCACCGACTGGACCTCGTCCGATCTGCTGCTGTTCGCCAATATCGCCCCCATCGAAGGCGAGATCGGTGCCATCCTGGCGACCTCCTATGTCGAGACCGTGGCTGCGGACTATGCCACCGCACTCGGCATCGCCAACAACGCCATCGCCGGCGGCCAGATCAATGTCGTGGCCATCCAGATCGGCAGCAATACGGTGGTCTTCGCCGATACGAGCGACAACAACACCGCCGGGACCGGTGTGGTCCTTGTGGGCAAGGGCCTGGCCGATCTCAGCGTGGACAATATCCAGGGCGACATCACCGACTATGACTGAACCCTGCCGGGTTTTGCGGATCAGGCCGCCCTCAGGGGCGGTCTTTTTCGTTGGGCGGTTATGCCGGGCTGTCGCTTCAGGGGCGCAGGGTGGCAGGAAAAACAACTAAGGGTGGCGGCCCGCTCCTGAGGGTCGTGATTTCGTTAGGAAATGGCGATATAGATAAACCTACGTCTCCCGACTGCGACTCATTCGACGGATAGAGGACAAGCCAGTGGCCACCTACAATTTTGAAACCATCACCGCAGCCCAGGCCGAAGCGGTCACCGGTGCGGACACCATCATCTTCGCGACGGGGCCTGCCTCCCTCGCCACCGTCTCCTATATCCCAGCGACCGCCACGGTCACCGATCTGATCCAGGTCAGCCTCGGGGCCACCACGGTCCAGTTTCCGGCGGCCTCGGGCATCTCGGCCGTGAGCGCTGCGGGCAATCTGATCTTCCAGGACGGCTCCACCCTCTTTGTCGGGGCCTATGCCTCGGCCAATGAGAGCTTCACCGGCGGCACCGGCTCTGACGGGGCCTTTGGCGGTCAGGGCAATGACAGCCTCGACGGCGGTGCGGGCAATGACATCCTCCAGGGCAACCAGGGGGCGGACAACCTGGTCGGCGGCACTGGCAATGACAACATCTATGGCGGTCAGGACAATGACACCATCGATGCGGGCACCGGCACAAACTTCGTCAATGGCAACCGCGGCAATGACAGCATCACCGGCGGGACGGGCAACGAGATCCTGCTCGGCGGTCGTGACAATGATGTCGTGACCGGCGGCGGCGGCGACGACTTTCTGAACGGCAATCTCGGCAATGACGAGGTGACCGGCGCTGCGGGTAATGACACCATCTTCGGCGAGGACGGCAACGATACCCTGACCGGCGCGGGTGGCACCAATGCCATCGACGGCGGCAATGGCAATGACTCCATCTCCGCCACCACCGGCAGCAACACCATCAATGGCGGGGCGGACGACGACACCATCATCGTCGGTGCGGCCACCAACACCTCGACTACCGTGGCCAATGTGGTCAATGGCGATGACGGGGCTGATGTCATCACCTCCCTCAACACCGACTCTGCCGATGTCTTCTCCGGCGGTGCCGGCAATGACACCCTCACCGGGGCCGGCGGCGCAGACAATCTGTCCGGCGGTGCGGGCTCCGACATCATCAATGGTGACGACGGCAATGACGTCCTCACCGGTGCGACGGGCCTCGACCAGCTGAACGGCGGCGAAGGCAATGACACCCTCGATGGCGGTGATGACGCTGACACCGTCACCGGTGGCAATGGCAATGACGTCATCTCCGGCGGCAATGGCAACGACATCCTCCAGGGCGAACTCGGCAACAACACCATCACCGGCGGCACCGGGGACGACAATCTCAGCGGTCTGACCGGGTCGGACTCCCTGGACGGCGGTGACGGCAACGACACCCTCAGCGGCGGAGCCTCCAACTCCTCCACCGGCGGGGCCAATACCCTCAGTGGCGGGGCCGGCGACGATGCCATCACCGGATCTGACGCCACCGACATCATCACGGGCGGCGACGGTGCCGATACCCTGGTCCTGGGTGGCGGCGTCAATTCCAACACTGCCGACGGCGGTGCAGGTAATGACACCATCACCGGTGGCTCTGCCCTGGACGTGATCAGCGGCGGCGACGGCAATGACCAGATCACCGATGACGCGGCGAGCTCCGTGGCCACCACCCTGTCGGGCGATGCGGGCAATGACACCATCACCGGCACCCTGGGTGGCGACACCATCAATGGCGGCACCGGTTCGGACGTCATCAATGGTCGCGGTGGCAAGGACATCATGACCGGCGGCGACGGCCCCGACCGGTTCAATTTCAATACCACTGAATCCAGCGTCACCGCCGGCCTGGGCGACCAGATCACTGACTGGTCGTCGGAAGACACCATCTCCTTCAACCTGCTCGGGGCGGCGACGGGCACGACCTATGTGGAAACCGTGGGTTCGGACTATGCCACGGCCCTCGGCATTGCCAGCAATGCCATTGCCGGCGGGACCATCGACTTCGTCCTCGTCCAGATCGGATCCGACCTGGTCCTGTTTGCCGACTCCAATAACGACAATGGTGCCGCCGATACCGGCGTGGTCATCCTCGGCAAGACCCTGGCGGACATGGACTTCTCGAATGTCGTTTCCGGCCTCTGATCAGGTCTGAAGCCAAAGCATCGGGCCGTCCTTCGGGGCGGCCCTTTTCTTTTGCGTATATTGTCTTGCCGCACCCGATGCTGCCGGGTTAGCGGAGTAACATGTCGAATGCAGCGATCTATTTTCACCCCGAAGCCTTCAATACAGCCACCCAATCCTTGATGGGCCGCCATGCGGCGGGCGAGAGCTTCATGCGTGGCTTTCTGCGCCATGGGGATGTCGACCAGTTCCATATCTGGAACATTGCCGGCCGCGCCCAGCCCGCCCTGGAAACCTTGCTCAACCGGCTTCATCCTCCGGAACGTCCGGTCAACTGGATCGACATGCGCAATCGGATCAAGGTGGGCGAGGTCGGTGTCGCCAATCTGCCCATCCCGGAGATCGGCAAGGAAGCCTGGCAGAGGGCTCCCTTCGGACCCAATACCTATGCCATCTGCGGCATTACCCACACGACGGCGACGGCAACCGTGATGAATGCGGTGGCGGACATGCTGATCGCGCCTACTGAAGCCTTCGATACCCTGATCTGCACATCCAGCGCCGTGCGGGCCAGTATCGAGACCCAGATGTCCGCCGTCCGGGACTATCTGAAGGACCAGTTCGGCCCGCGGACACGGCCGGAACCTATGCTGGCCACCATTCCGTTGGGGGTGAACAGCTCGGACTTCGCCCACGATCCCGCCCAGAGGGCCCATTGGCGCGAGACCCTGGGTATTCCTGACGACGCCATCGTCGCCCTCTATGTCGGGCGCTTCAATCTGTTCGGCAAGATGAACCCGGCCCTCATGGCCATGGCCCTGGAATCCGCCGCCCAGCGCACGGACAAGAAGATCTACTGGGTGAATTCCGGCTGGGGCAAGGACGAGGCCCAGTCCAACCGCTTCCATGACGGGGCCCGGGAACTGTGCCCGTCCGTGACCTATCTGCATGTGGATGGGCGCCCTGAAACCACCCGGTTCTCCATCTGGTCGGTGGCCGATTTCTTCGTCAGCTTCTCTGACAATATCCAGGAGACCTTCGGCCTGACCCCGATCGAGGCCATGGCCGCCAGCCTGCCTGTGGTGGTCACGGACTGGAACGGCTACCGCGACACAGTGCGCCATGGACTGGATGGTTTCCGGATCCCGACCTTTGCGCCCCGGGCCGGTCTGGGGCCGGATCTGGCACATCGCTATGCCAATGACTGGATCAATTACGACCACTATGTC
>CAIYZB010000140.1 GCA_903930545.1 uncultured Alphaproteobacteria bacterium | reverse complement strand
GACCCCTTGCCATCGTGAATGCCCGGCTGGTGGACCCCGCCTCCGGCTATGACGGCCCCGGTGCCCTTCTGGTCCGCGAGGGCCGGATTGCCGATGTGATCCATGGCGAGGCCCCTGCGGGTCTGTCGAGCGACCTCGACGTGATCGATGCCAGGGGGGCTATGGTCGCTCCGGGCCTGGTGGACTTAAGGGTCAAGACCGGCGAGCCCGGTGCCGAGACCAAGGAAACCCTGAAATCCGCCGCCCTCGCGGCCGCCGCAGGGGGGGTCACCTCCATCGTGCTGCAGCCCGACACTGACCCCGTGGTGGACGAGGCCTCAGTGGTGGACTTCATCCTGCGCCGGTCCCGCGACATCGAACTGGTCCATGTCTATCCCGCCGGGGCCGCCACCAAGGGGGCCATGGGCGAGCGCATGGCCGAGATCGGCCTGATGCGGGATGCCGGTTGCGTCTATCTGACCGATGCAGACCGCCCCATTGTGGACTCCAAGGTCCTGCGGCGGGTCCTGTCCTATGCCAAGGCCTTCAACATGCTGGTGGCCCATCGACCCGCTGATCCGTGGCTGTCACAAGGCGCTGTGGCCACCGAAGGTGAGTTTGCCGGTCGCATGGGCCTGCCCAGCGTTCCGCCCATTGCCGAAAAGATCATGCTGGAGCGGGACCTTGCCCTGGTGGAACTGACCATGGGCCGCTTCCTCGTCGACCAGATCACCACCGCCTGCGCCCTGGAAACCCTGGAACGCGGCAAGGCAAAGGGCCTGCCCGTCTGGGCCACGACCTCGATCAACCACCTGTCCTTCAACGAGATCGACATCGGCGACTACCGGACCTTCCTGAAGTTCGATCCGCCGGTGCGCAGCGAGAACGACCGTCAGGCCACCATCCAGGCCCTGGCCACCGGCCTGATCGATATCGTGGTCTCCGCCCACGCCCCGGCTCCGGCCGAGGACAAGCGCCTGCCCTTTGACGAGGCCACCCCCGGTGCCGTGGGTCTTCAAACCCTGCTGCCGGCCCTCCTGGCCTTCCACCACGACGACCGCATTCCCCTCATCGACCTGATGCGGACAGTGACCTCAAACCCTGCCGATCTGCTGGGCCTGGACGCCGGTCGCCTGGCCATTGGAGCCGCTGCCGATATTGTGATCTGCGACCTCAATGCCCCCATGGTGGTGGATCCCGAGCGTCTCAAATCCAAGTCCCGCAACACCCCGTTCGATGGTCGCCGCCTCCAGGGCGAGGTCCGCATGACCCTGGTGGACGGCCGGGTGGTCTATCAAAGCTGACAAAAGCCCTGCTAGGCTGTCCCCAGGGGAGACACGCCAATGCCAGCCGACCTGAGTCCAGTTCTGATCCTTGCCGCCATACTGGGCGGATATCTTCTGGGGTCCGTGCCCTTCGGCGTCGTGGCCATGAAGCTGGCCGGTGCTGGGGATCCCAGGTCCATCGGCTCGGGCAATATCGGCGCGACCAATGTCCTGCGCAGCGGTCGCAAGGATCTGGCCGCCCTCACCCTTATCGGCGATAGCGGCAAGGGAGCCTTTGCCGTTCTGATCGCCTGGATCCTGACCAGGCATTCCAGCAAGGATGCCCAGTCCGTCCTGACCTGCCTGGCCGCATCGGCCGCCTTTCTGGGTCATATCTTCCCGGTCTTTCTCGGTTTCAAGGGTGGCAAGGGGGTCGCGACCTTCTTCGGCACCCTGCTGGCCGCAGCCTGGCCCGTCGGTCTCGCCGCCGGTGCGACCTGGCTGGCCGTCGCCTTCTTCCTGCGCCTGTCGTCCCTGGCGGCCCTGACGGCGGCGGCCCTGGCGCCCCTCTATGCGCTCTTCGTCTTTGACCAGCCCTATCCCGTGGCGGCCATGTGCCTGCTCATGGCCGTGCTGATCTTCATCCGGCACAACGAAAATATCCGCCGTCTGCTCAAGGGTGAGGAACCGAAGATCGGGGCCAAGAAGCCGGAGCCGCCCACCGCTTGAGCCGCGATCTGACCCCTGCCGAACGCATTGCCTGGCTGAGGCTGGCGAGGACCGACAATGTCGGGCCGGTGACCTTCGCCCAGCTCATTGCCCGCTTCGGCACTGCCAGCCGTGCCCTCGAAGCCATTCCGGACCTTGCCCGACGGGGTGGACGGGTCAGCCCCCTGGGCATTCCGGGCCTGGACGCTGTCCAGAGTGAAATGGAAGCCGGGGACCGGCTGGGGGCCCGCCTCCTCTGTTCTGCGGATCCCGATTTTCCCTATCTGCTGGGGGCCGTAGATCCCCCGCCCCCGGTCATCTGGGCACGGGGCGAGGTGAAGCTGCTCCACCGCAAGGCCGTCGCCCTGGTGGGGGCGAGGGTGGCATCGGCGGCGGGACAACGCTTTGCCCGGGGTCTGGCCAGCGAACTCGGGACCGCCGGCCTCATCGTCGTCTCCGGTCTTGCCAGGGGCATAGACGGGGCTGCCCATGAGGGGGCCCTGCCCACCGGCACGGTCGCAGTGCTAGGCGGTGGGGTTGATGACATCTACCCGCCTGAGCACCGCGACCTCTATGGCCGCATCCTCGATCAGGGCTGCATCCTGTCGGAGAACTCGCCCGGACGAACGGCGACCGCCAGGGACTTTCCCCGGCGCAATCGAATCATTTCCGGTCTCTCCCTCGCCACCGTGGTCACCGAGGCCGAACTGCGATCCGGGTCCCTGATCACCGCCCGCATGGCCGCCGAACAGGGCCGAGAGGTCCTGGCGGTGCCCGGCTCCCCCCTCGATCCTCGGGCAAGGGGGACCAATGACCTGCTGCGCCAGGGGGCCGCCATCTGCGAGGGGGTGGAGGATGTGCTTCGGGCCATAGAGGGTCAGTCTGGCTTTGCCGCGCCAGAGCCCCCGCCCTTTGAGGGCCCTGACCTCGATCTGGACCTAAATGCCCTTAGAACTCTGCTGAGGGCCCTGCTCTCGCCGACCCCGGTCTCCCGCGACGAACTGATGCGCGCCACCGGCGCACCGGCCGCCCATGTCCTTGCCGCCCTGATGGAACTGGCCCTGGCGGGTCATGCCCATCTCCTGCCAGGAGGCATGGTTGTGGTCGGCGAGGGCTGAATTCAGCATATTTTCCCTCGACCGTTGACATCACTAGGCGGCCGCCCCCACTTTTCGCGCCCCTGAATTGCGGGTCTCCTCCCCGCCGGAAGCGCAGCTCCCACATGAACCTCGTCGTCGTTGAAAGCCCGGCCAAGGCCAAGACTATCAACAAGTATCTAGGCTCGAACTATAAGGTTCTGGCTTCCTATGGTCACGTCCGCGACCTGCCCCCCAAGGATGGGTCGGTCATGCCGGACGACGACTTTTCCATGCTCTGGGAGGTCGATGGTCGTGCGGCAAAGCGTCTCGCCGACATCGCCGATGCGGCCAAGGGCGTCGATCTCATCATCCTGGCCACTGACCCGGATCGCGAGGGCGAGGCCATTTCCTGGCACGTTCTGGAGGTGCTGCAGAAGAAGAAGGCCCTGAAGGACATCAAGGTCCAGAGGGTCGTTTTCAACGCCATCACCAAGTCCGCCGTGACCGAGGCGATGAAGAACCCCCGCGACATCGATATGGAGCTGGTGAACGCCTATCTGGCGCGCCGGGCTCTCGACTATCTGGTGGGCTTCAACTTATCGCCTGTCCTGTGGCGCAAGCTGCCGGGCTCGCGTTCGGCGGGCCGGGTCCAGTCCGTGGCCCTGCGTCTGGTAGTGGATCGCGAGATCGAGATCGAACGCTTCCGGACCCAGGAATACTGGACCGTGGAGGCCGATGTCTCCGCAGGCGGCGAGCCCTTCGTGGCCCGGATGGTCAAGCATCAGGGCAAGCGCCTGACCAAGTTCGACCTGGCCAATGAAACCTCGGCCCGGGCGGCCCAGGCGGCCGTCGAGGGCGCAAGCCTGAAGATCCATTCAGTGGAAAAGAAGCCGGCCCGCAGGTCGCCTGCCCCGCCCTTCACCACTTCGACCCTGCAGCAGGAAGCCTCGCGCAAGCTAGGCTTTTCCGCCCAGCGCACCATGCAGGCGGCCCAGAAGCTCTATGAGGGCATCGATATCGGCGGTGAGACCGTCGGTCTGATCACCTATATGCGGACCGACGGGGTCCAGGCCGCGCCTGAAGCCCTTGACGAGGCCCGTCAGGTCATCGGCGGCCTCTATGGCAAGGAATATGTCCCCGACAGCGCTCGGATCTACAAGACCAAGGCCAAGAACGCCCAGGAGGCCCACGAGGCCATCCGCCCCACCAGCCTGTCGCGCAATCCTGGCTCCCTGCGCCTGGAGAGCGACCTGGGCCGGCTCTATGAGCTGATCTGGAAGCGCATGATCGCCTCCCAGATGGAGGCCGCGCGGATCGAACGCACCACCATTGAGCTGGAAAGCGCCGACGGCCAGACCGGCCTGCGCGCCACCGGTCAGGTCATCCTGTTTGACGGCTATCTGGCCGTCTATGAGGAGGGCCGCGACGACGCCGATGACGAGGAAAGCGGCCGCCTGCCCCAGGTCACCGAGGGAGCCGCCGCCAAGGTCGCCCGAGCCCGGGCCGATCAGCACTTCACCGAGCCGCCGCCGCGCTATTCCGAAGCCAGTCTGGTCAAGAAGATGGAAGAGCTCGGCATTGGCCGACCCTCGACCTATGCCTCGATCCTGACCGTGCTGAGGGACCGGGAATATGTCCGCATGGACAAGAACCGGTTCATTCCCGAGGACAAGGGCCGTCTGCTGACCGCCTTCCTCGAGCACTTCTTTGCCCGCTATGTGGAATATGATTTCACCGCCGGGCTTGAGGAAAAGCTCGACCTGGTCTCCGCCGGAGATCTCGACTGGAAGGCCCTGCTGCGGGAGTTCTGGGAGGCCTTCAATGCGGCCATAGGCGGCATGGCCGAACTGCGTGTTGCCAATGTCATCGACGTCCTGAACGCGGACCTGGGCCCCTACCTGTTCCCGGAGCGGGAGGATGGCAGCGATCCGCGCGGTTGCCCCACCTGCGGCACCGGCCAGCTGTCCCTGAAGCTGGGCCGGTTCGGGTCCTTTGTCGGCTGTTCCAACTATCCGGAGTGCCGCTTCACCCGCCAGCTTGGCGTGGCCGAGGATGGCGATGCCGCAGAGAATGGTGACCGGGAGCTCGGGGTTGATCCGGAGACCGGCGAGACCGTCTTCCTGAAATCCGGCCGCTTTGGCCCCTATGTCCAGCTGGGCGAGGCCGACAAGCCCAAGCGCTCCAGCCTGCCCAAGACCTGGTCGGCTGCGGCCATGGACCTGGAAAAGGCCCTTCGCCTCCTGCGCCTGCCCCGCGAGGTCGGCAACCACCCGGAAGATGGTGCCATGATTACCGCCGGAATCGGTCGCTTTGGTCCCTTCGTCCTGCACAGCGGCACCTATGCCAATCTGCCCAGCGTCGATGAGGTCTTCGAGGTCGGCCTGAACCGGGCCGTCACCCTGCTGGCCGAGAAGCGGGCTGGCGGTCGCGGTGGCCGTGGCGAGTCCGCCGCCCTGAAGGACCTGGGTGCTCACCCCGTCGATGGCGGGGCGGTGAAGGTGCTGTCGGGCCGTTATGGTCCCTACATCAAGCACGGGGCCATCAATGCCAATGTGCCCAAGGGCTCAGATCCCCTGGAGATGACCCTGGAGGAGGCCGTAAAGCT
>CAIYZB010000139.1 GCA_903930545.1 uncultured Alphaproteobacteria bacterium | reverse complement strand
ATCAGCCCTTGGAGTTGTCTCGCTCATCGAACTTGGCGATGCTGCCGAGGAGGTAGCCGACAGTCGCTCCAAAGGTGGCGGCGACGGCCTCCCCCTCAAGCAAACCCATGATTGCCAGCAGAAGGGTGCCGGGGATTATGGTCGATATGGCCACGAACTGGATCGCGCGGACCCCGATACCCTTAGAACTGGAAACACGGGAGCCAAGAACCACAAGCATTCCAAGTGGTATGGAAGCCGCCAGAATGAGGGAGATCAGGTCTGTCGTGGACATCGAACTGAGATTCACGCCCGCACCTTTTGAATTCCAACCTGCCTGAAAGAAAAAGGGCCGGCCACCTGGGTGACCGGCCCTTGGTCATTTCCGCACCGACCTAGTGGACGGTGGGCGTTTCCTCGCCGTCGTCCACATGGGCCCAGCCGCGGATCACGAAGCTGAGGGCGATGAAGACAAGGCCACAGGCGATCCCGCCCTTGCCCAGAAGGTCGAAGACATGGACCGAGGCATTCAGAGCCGCCTGGGGATCCACAACCTGACCACCGACCGTCTCGGTGCCCGCTAGGCCCGCGATCCAGCCACCGACAAACTGGGCGATGGAGGAGGACAGGAACCAGACGGCCATCATGAAGGAGACCACCGAAGGCAGGGACAGGCGGGTGATTTCCGAAAGGCCTACCGGGGAGAGGAAGAGCTCACCCGTGGTGTGGAGCAGATAGAGCAGACCCAGCAGCATGAGCGGGAGACGGAAGCTGCCGTCAGCCATGCCAGCTCCCCAGACCACCACCATGAAGCCGAGGCCGACCTGGATCAGGCCGAGACCGAACTTCATGGTCGGGTTGAGGTCGAGCTTGCGCGCCGCCAGCCAGGCCCACAGGGCGGCAAAGATCGGGGCGAAGATCAGGATGAAGCCGGCATTGAAGGACTGGGTCTGGGCGGCCCCGATGGTGGAGTCGATCCAGGTGCCCGACAGGTCCACGCCAGCCGCCTTCAGCTGGTCCGGTGTGCCCACAGGCACCCCGAGGAAGCTCGAGGCCTGACTGGTGGTCGCCAGGTTCACATTGGTGGAGGCAAAGAGGTTGAGAGAGGTCCCGGCCTGTTCGAACAGGGTGAAGAAGACCACGGCCCCGAGGATCAGGACCACGGCGAGCATCATGCGCTGACGCTCCACCCAGTTCTTGCAGGCAAAGGCGATGATCCAGACGATGGCCGCCAGGGACAGGACCGAGGAGGCCGTGAGCGCCAGACCCACCAGGTCGTTGCGCGGCACGAGCAGCCAGACCACGCCAACCCCGAGGATGCCGCCCAGATAGATCAGGCGCTCGCGGTTGAAGGGACCGAAGACGGGAGCGACCAGACGCTCGGGATCCGGCGGCTCGCCCTTGCCCTGGAGCAGGGGCTTGCCGAGCATGAAGACCACAAAGCCCAGGGCCATGCCGATGCCGGCGAGGCCGAAGCCAGCCCACCAGCCCACGGTCTGGCCCAGAAGGCCGCAGAGGACCGAGGCCCAGAAGGCACCGAGATTGACGCCGTAATAATAGAGGGTGAAGCCGGAATCCCGTCTCGGATCCTTGAGGGGATAGAGCTGACCGACAATGGCCGAGATGTTGGGCTTGAGGAAGCCAACCCCCATGATGATCAGGGAAACCGCCAGATAGAAGGCATTGACCCCGGCCTTGTCCTGGGTCGT
>CAIYZB010000138.1 GCA_903930545.1 uncultured Alphaproteobacteria bacterium | reverse complement strand
TTCCCCGATCATGAACAGCAGGAAGGGCGAGGAGGAATATTCCACCTGATAGCCCGCCACCAGTTCCGACTCTGCCTCGGGTAGATCGAAGGGAGGACGGTTGGTTTCAGCCAGGGCCGAGATGAAGAAGATCACCGACATGGGGATCATGACCAGGGCGATGGGTAGCCCCGCCAGACCCTTGCCGCCAAGGACATACCAGTTCCAGAAGCCGCCGGACTGCTGCTCGACGATCTGCTGCAGGTTCATGGTCCCGGCCAGCAGGATCACGGTGATGATCACGAAGCCGATGGAGACCTCGTAGCTCACCATCTGGGCGGCTGAGCGCAGGGAGCCCAGGAAGGGATATTTCGAGTTGGACGCCCAGCCCCCCATGATGATCCCGTAGACCCCGAGGGAGGAGATCGCAAAGAGGTAGAGGACGCCGACATTGATGTTGGACACCACCCAGCCCGGGGCAAGGGGGATCACCGCCCATCCCACCAGGGCCAGGGCAAAGGTCAGGACCGGGGCCAGGAGGAAGACGAACTTGTCTGCCCCGGCCGGAATGACGATTTCCTTCAGCACGAACTTGAACAGGTCGGCAAAGGACTGAAGCAGGCCAAAAGGCCCGACGATATTGGGGCCCTTGCGCATCTGGACACCGGCCCAGATCTTGCGGTCGCCATACATGAAGAAGGCCAGGGACACGAGGAGCCAGCCCAGGACCGCAAGGATCTGCAGGCCGGTCAGAAGGGTCCAGCCCCCCGGGGTCGACCAGAAATTTGTCACAGCGTCCATAACCTACTCCGCTGCGATCTTGGCGGCGGCCGAAACCTCGGCAGCGCACTCTGCCATCGTCACGCTGGCGCGGGCGACGGGGTTGGTCAGATGGAAGGCCTTGATCGGGCTCTCGAAGGCGGCGGCACCCAGGTCACCCTTGGCACCGATGGCTGCCAGGTCGGGGCTGACCCCGGTGGCGACGTAGTCGATCCGGCCAAAGGTCGGATGATCCTCAAACAGCTTGGCTCTCAGCTGGGCCAGGGTGTCGTAGGGAAGGGTCTTGCCCAGACGGTCGGAAAGGGCCCGCAGGATCGACCAGTCTTCCCGGGCCTCGCCCTTGGGGAAGACGGCCTTCTGACCCAGCTGAACCCGGCCTTCCGTATTGACGTAGATGCCGTCCTTTTCGGTATAGGCCGCCCCGGGCAGGATGATGTCGGCCCCATGGGCACCGGCATCGCCATGGGTGCCCAGATAGATCTTGAAGGCATCGGAAGCCGACAGGTCGATTTCATCGGCCCCGAGCAGGACCAGGAGATCCGCCCCGCCCTTGGCGACGAGGTCGCCGGCGCTCTTGCCGCCCTCGCCCGGCACAAAGCCGAGATCCAGGGCCCCGACGCGGGAGGCCGCGCTGTGCAGGACATTCCAGGTCATCTTGTAGGTCTTGGCGATCCCGGCGGCGAGGGCGGCAATCGCTGCCCCGTCCGCACGGGCAAGAGCCCCTGCCCCCAGGATGATGGCCGGGTTCTTCGCGGCCTTCAGCGCCTTGAGGAACTCGCCCTTGGACTTAGACAGATTGGCCAGACTGTCGGGGCCAGCGCCTAGATAGTCGTAGGCATAGGTCAGTTCGGCCTGTTCACCGATGACGCCCACCGTGAGGGCTCCGGCCACCCAGCGGCGACGCAGGCGGGCATTGAGCACCGGGGCTTCGAGGCGCGGATTGGTGCCGACCAGGAGGATGACATCGGCATCCTCGATCCCGGCGATGGTGGAATTGAACAGCCAGGATTCCCGGGGACCGTCACCCAGGGCCATACCGTCCTGACGGGCATCCAGGCTGGTCACGCCGAGGGACCCGAACAGGTCCTTGGCGGCCTTGAGGGATTCCGCATCCTGCAGGTCACCGGCGACGACGCCGATGCGGTCCGCGGAGGTTGCCTTGATGCGCTCGGCAGCCGCCGTCAGGGCCTCGGCCCAGGTCGCGGGCTCCAGGCGGCCGTTGCGGCGCAGATAGGGCCGGTCAAGACGCTGGCGGGACAGGCCGTCCACCGCATAGCGGGTCTTGTCGGAGATCCACTCCTCGTTGATCTCCTCGTTCAGGCGGGGCAGGACCCGAAGAACGGCCGGGCCACGGCTGTCGACACGGATCGAAGACCCAAGGGCGTCCATGACGTCGACGCTCTCGGTCTTCTTCAATTCCCAGGGACGGGCGTTGAAGGCGTAGGGCTTTGAGGTCAGGGCACCGACGGGGCAGAGATCGATGACATTGGCCGACAATTCGCTGGCCACGGCCTTGCCAAGATAGGTCGTGATTTCAACGTCTTCGCCGCGGGAGATGAGACCGATTTCCGGAACCCCGGCAACCTCGGTGATGAACCGGACGCAGCGGGTGCACTGGATGCAGCGGGTCATGACCGTCTTGATCAGAGGGCCCATGGCCTTTTCTTCGACGGCGCGCTTGTTCTCGTCATAGCGGCTGTCATCGCGGCCATAGCCAACGGCCTGGTCCTGTAGGTCGCACTCGCCACCCTGGTCGCAGATCGGGCAATCCAGGGGGTGATTGATCAGCAGAAATTCCATCACACCTTCCCGGGCCTTCTTGACCATGGGGGTGTTGGTGAAGATTTCCTGGTTCTCCGCCGCCGGCAGGGCGCAGGAGGCCTGGGGCTTGGGCGGGCCGGGTTTGACCTCGACCAGGCACATGCGGCAATTGCCCGCGATGGACAGGCGCTCGTGATAGCAGAAGCGCGGGATCTCTTCCCCGGCCAGTTCCGCAACCTGCAGAACCGTCATCCCGGGCTCGAACTCGACCTCGACGCCATTGACCTTTGCGACAGGCATGGGGCTCTACTCCGCCGCTTGCAGGGACGCGCCCTGCACATGCGGCTTGCCAATGCGGTAGTTGGTGATGCGCTCTTCCACCTCGTGGCGGAAATGGCGGAACAGGCCCTGGATCGGCCAGGCCGCTGCGTCGCCGAGACCGCAGATGGTGTGACCTTCGACCTGGGAAGCGACATCAAGGAGCATGTCGATCTCCTTCATCTCGGCCTCGCCGGTGACCATGCGTTCCATGACCCGCCACATCCAGCCGGTGCCTTCGCGGCAGGGCGTGCACTGACCGCAGCTCTCGTGCTTGTAGAAGTAGGAGAGCCGGGCAATGGCCTTCACGATGTCGGTGGACTGATCCATCACGATCACCGCTGCCGTGCCGAGACCGGACTTCAACGCCGACAGGGAATCGAAGTCCATGAGCGCCGTCTCGGCTTCATGGGCCGGGATCATGCGGACCGAGGAGCCACCGGGAATGATGGCCTTCAGATTGCCCCAGCCACCACGGATGCCGCCGCAATGGTCTTCCAGCAGCTGGCGAAGCGGAATGGACATGGCCTCTTCGACCACGCAGGGGCGATTCACATGGCCGGAAATGGCCATGAGCTTGGTGCCCGTATTGTTGGGACGCCCGAAGCCCGCAAACCACTCCGCGCCACGGCGCAGGATGGTGCCGACAACCGAGATCGACTCGACATTGTTGATGGTGGTGGGGCAGCCATAGATGCCGGCGCCTGCCGGGAAAGGCGGCTTCAGACGGGGCTGGCCCTTCTTGCCTTCCAGGCTCTCCATCAGGGCGGTTTCGTCGCCACAGATATAGGCCCCGCCCCCGTGGGTGACGTGAAGGTCAAAGTCCCAGCCATGGACATTGCCCTTGCCGATCAGCTTGGCGGCATAGGCCTGCTTGATCGCTGCTTCCAGGCGCTCGCGCTCGTGGACGTATTCGCCACGGATGTAGACATAGGCCGTATGGGCGCGGATCGCATAGCTGGCGATCAGGCAGCCTTCGATGAGCAGGTGCGGGTCATTGCGCAGGATCTCGCGGTCCTTGCAGGTGCCCGGCTCGGACTCATCAGCGTTGACCACCAGATAATGGGGCCGCTCGCTCTCGGTCTTGGGCATGAAGGTCCACTTCAGCCCGGTGGAGAAGCCTGCCCCGCCACGGCCGCGCAGGCCCGAGGCCTTGACCTGATCGCAGATCCATTCCGGGGTCTGCTGCAGAATTTCACGGGTCGCATTCCAGCACCCGCGCGCCTTCGCGCCGTCCAGGCCCCAGTCATGGAGGCCATAGACGTTCGTGAAGATGCGGTCCTTGTCTTCCAGGATTCCGACCACGATCCGCTAAACTCCCAGATCCGCGCGGGCAAACCCGGCGATGAAGATGAACTGTCCCGAAACTGACATCAGGCGGCGGGCTCCTTGGCGGCCTTGCCCTTGGGCGCGGCATTGGGGAGCTTCTTGATCGGCTTGGCGGCCGACCCGTCATAGAGCTTGGGATCGGAAAGGACCTGGGGCCCACCTTCCGGCGCGGAGCCGGTGCGGTTGATGGCGGAACCGGGTGTGGGCGACTTGCCGGCAGCAAAGTCATCCAGGATGGCCTCGAAGCTCTCGGCAGTCAGGTCTTCGTAATAATAGTCATTGATCGCAGCCATGGGGGCGTTGGAACAGGCCCCGAGGCACTCGACTTCCTGCCAGTAGAACTTGCCGTCGGCCGACTGATGCTCGCGATTGCCGAACTTCTTCTGGCAGACCGCGATCAGGTCCCCTGCCCCGCGAAGCATGCAGGGCGTGGTGCCGCAGACCTGGACCAGGGCCACCGAGCCGACCGGCTCCAGCATGAACATGGTGTAGAAGGTGGCGACCTCATAGACCCGGATCACGGGCATGCCGAGGGTCTCCGCCACGACCCGCAGAGCCGGCTCGGAGACCCAGCCCTGCTGCTTCTGGACGACCCAGAGCAGAGGGATGACGGCGGACTGCTGACGCCCGGCCGGGAACTTGGAAATCCACCAGTCAACCTGGGTCTGGCTTTCCTTGGTGAAGGCAAAGCTGGCCGGCTGATTGGGCGAGAGGCGGCGAATGCTCAACGGACCCTCACTTCGCGAAATCGACGCGGGCGATCTTGTCGCCAGCGATGGTGTAGATGGCCACGATCTGGAAGCTCTCGCCCCCGGGTGCGCGGATGACCAGCTCATGGTCGATGACCGTATTACCGACGACGATACGGTTCTGAAGCTCGACCTTGTTCTGCGGAAAATCGCCGAACACCTGGGTGTATTTGGCCCGATAGGCCTCGATGCCCTGGATGGTCACCGCCCCGTTGAGGTCGGCCACGGTCACGTCATCGGCGAAATAGCTGCAGAAGACGTCCAGATCCTGGGCGTTATAGGCCGCCAGCTGGGCCGTCGCGATATCAAGGGGGCTCAACGGTCGATCTCCCCGAACACCACGTCCAGCGAGCCGATGATGGCCGAGACGTCGGCCAGCATGTGGCCCTTGCTCAGCCAGTCCATGGCCGCCAGGTGCGGATAGCCCGGCGCGCGGATCTTGCAGCGATAGGGCCGGTTGGAGCCGTCGCTCACCAGATAGACGCCGAACTCGCCCTTGGGGGCTTCGACCGCGGCATAGACATCGCCCTCAGGGGTCTTGAAGCCCTCGGTATAGAGCTTGAAGTGGTGGATGAGGGCTTCCATGGAGCGCTTCATCTCGCCGCGCTTGGGCGGGACCACCTTGTTGTCCTGGCTCATCACCGGACCGGGGGTCTGGCGCAGCAGTTCGACGCACTGGCGGATGATCTTGGTGGATTCCCGCATCTCCTGCATCCGGCAGAGATAGCGGTCATAGCAATCTCCGTTCAGGCCCAGGGGAATGTCGAAGTCCAGCTCGTTATAGATCTCATAGGGCTGGTTGCGACGCAGGTCCCAGGCGATGCCGGAACCGCGCACCATGACGCCTGAGAAGCCCCAGTTCAGAGCCTCCTCGCGGGTCACGACGCCGATGTCGACATTGCGCTGTTTGAAGATGCGGTTGCCGGTGATCAGGCTTTCGATGTCATCGCAGACCTTGGGGAAGTGCTTCGCCCAGGTGTCGATGTCCTCGATCAGTTCCGGGGGCAGGTCCTGATGGACGCCACCGGGGCGGAAATAGTTGGCGTGCAGACGTGCGCCACAGGCCCGCTCATAGAAGACCATGAGCTTTTCACGTTCCTCAAAGCCCCAGAGCGGCGGGGTCAGGGCCCCGACGTCCATGGCCTGGGTCGTGACGTTCAGCAGGTGGTTCAGGACCCGGCCGATTTCCGAATAGAGCACCCGGATGATCGAGCCGCGGCGGGGCACATCGACCCCCAGCAGCTTTTCGATGGCCAGGCAGAAGGCGTGCTCCTGGTTCATCGGCGCCACATAGTCGAGGCGGTCGAAATAGGGGACGTTCTGCAGGTAGGTCCGGTACTCCATCAGCTTTTCAGTGCCGCGATGCAGCAGGCCGATGTGCGGATCCACCCGCTCGACGATCTCGCCGTCGAGTTCCAGAACCAGACGCAGCACCCCGTGGGCGGCCGGGTGCTGGGGACCGAAATTGATATTGAACTTGCGGACCGGGGTTTCGGGAACCACGGGCAGGTTGGCGGCGTCGTCAGCCATTACTTCGCCCCTCCGGCCGGAGCCTTTTCATCACCGGGCAGGACATAGTCAGCCCCTTCCCAGGGAGACATGAAGTCCCAGTTGCGGAATTCCACCGACTTCACCGGCTCATAGACCACGCGCTTGAGCTCGTCGTCATAGCGCAGCTCGACATAGCCGCTCATCGGGAAGTCCTTGCGCAGCGGATGCCCGTGAAAGCCATAGTCGGTGAGGATCCGGCGCAGGTCAGGGTGACCCGAGAAAAAGATCCCATACATGTCGAAGGCTTCGCGCTCATACCAGTCGGCACAGGGATAGACCCCGGTCACGCTGGGAACAGCAGTGTCTTCGTCAGTGCGGACCTTGACCCGGATGCGATGGTTCCGGGTCAGCGACAGCAGGTGATAGACCACGTCAAAGCGCTGGGCGCGCTCCGGATAGTCCACACCACAGAGATCGACCAGTTGCTGGAACTGGGCGTCCTTCTGGTCGCGCAGCAGGGTCAGGACCTCGACGATCCGATCTGCATGGGCATTGAGGGTGACCTCACCGAAGGCGACGGAATAGCCATCGATGGCACCCTTGGCCTTGGTGACCAGACCGTCAGCCAGCTTTTCCAGGGATTCGAGGCTGCTCATCGCTCGATGGTCCCCGTCCGGCGGATCTTCTTCTGCAGTTGCAGGACCCCATAGACCAGGGCCTCGGCCGTGGGCGGGCAGCCCGGAATATAGATGTCCACCGGAACGATCCGGTCGCAGCCGCGCACCACGGAATAGGAGAAGTAGTAGTAGCCGCCGCCATTGGCGCAGGAGCCCATGGAGATGACATACCGGGGCTCAGGCATCTGGTCATAGACCTTGCGCAGGGCCGGAGCCATCTTGTTGCACAGGGTCCCGGCCACGATCATCACATCGGACTGACGCGGACTTGCGCGGGGCGCAAAGCCATAACGCTCCAGGTCATAACGCGGCATCGAGGCCTGCATCATTTCCACAGCGCAGCAGGCCAGACCGAAGGTCATCCACATCAGCGAACCGGTGCGGGCCCAGGTGATCAGGTCATCAGCCGCTGCCGTGATGAAGCCCTTGTCCGCAAGCTCACCGGACAGGCCATCAAAGAAGGGGTCATGAAGCTTGGGATCGTAGCCCTCGACCGAGGCACGACCGGCGGATCCCGCAGGAACGATCACTCCCATTCCAGGGCTCCCTTCTTCCATTCGTAAATGAAGCCGATGGTCAGGACGCCCAGGAAGGACATCATCGACCAGAACGAGAACTGGGCGACCTCAGGCGGCAGCTTCATCAGCGACACGGCCCAGGGAAACAGGAAGGCGACCTCGAGATCGAAAATGATGAACAGGATCGAGACCAGATAGAACCGGACATCGAATTTCATCCGGGCGTCATCAAAGGCGTTGAAACCACACTCATATGAGGACAGCTTCTCTGCATCTGGCGCGCTGGGTGCCAAAATCGCTGATGCCAGGATGAAAACCAGGCCGAGCCCCGCCGAAATCCCTAGGAAGATTACGATGGGCAGGTACTGAAGGAGGAAGGCGTTCATGGTTGCCTCAAAGGAGTCGCGGGACCTTCTAGACCACGATTGCAGTGCATTCAAACAGGGGTAAGCGAACTTGAGAACGGTTCGCAAAATTGACCTCGGTCAACAGTGATAGGCGTTAGTTTTGAGTAAAAAATCCCCAGTTCACCGCGCCCTTGATGCCGTCGAACGGATCGGCGACCGTTTGCCTGACCCGGTCTTCATTTTTGCCTGGATCATCGCAGGCCTGATTTTGGCCAGCGTGGCCTGCTCCGCCCTGGGAATCAGTGTCCTCAATCCGGTCAGCGGTCAGGTGATCCGGGCCGAGAGCCTGGTTTCGTCGGAAAATCTGCAGCGCCTGATTGTGGACATGCCCAAGACCCTCACCGGTTTTGCGCCCCTTGGCTATGTCCTGTTGATCATGCTCGGCGCGGGTCTGGCCGAGCGGGTCGGCATGCTGTCCGCCGCCATCCGGGTTCTTGTCCAGATTGCCCCGGCCCGCCTCATCACCCCCATTGTTATTCTCCTGGGCCTGGTCTCCAACCACGCCGCCGACACCGGCTTTGTGATCCTGCTTCCCCTGGCTGGCGCTGCCTTCGCCGCCGTCGGTCGAAATCCCATTGCCGGGATCGCCGCGGCCTTTGCCGGGGTCGTGGGCAGCTTTGCCGGAAATCCCCTGCCCGGCCAGTTCGATGCCCTGGTCCTGGGCCTCACGGAGCCTGCAGCCCGACTGATTGATCCCAGTTGGACCGCGAACCTGGTGGGCAACTGGTATTTCACCGCCGCCGCCTGCGCTGTCTTCGTCCCTGTGGGCTGGTGGGTGACCGAAGCCATTGTCGAACCCCGACTGGGCCCCTGGGAACCCGCCGCCGGCCAGGTCCCGCATGCCGACGACATTACCCCCCTGGAATCCAAGGCCCTGAAGCGGGCAGGACTCGCCGCTTTGATCGTCATCCTGATCTGGGCGGCCATGGCCCTGGTCCCCAACGGCCCCCTGATCGATGCCGCGGCCCAGGGCCCGGAGCGCTACACCCCCTTCTTCAAGGGTCTGGTCGCAGGCTTCTTCATCCTCTTCCTGACCAGCGGGATCGCCTATGGCACCACGATGGGGATCATCCGCTCGGACCGCGACATCGTGCGTCTGGCCGGGGAATCCATGGCCGCCATGGCGCCCTATATCGTCCTGGCCTTCGCCGCCGCCCAC
The DNA here is from genome assembly GCA_903930545.1 of uncultured Alphaproteobacteria bacterium. Lineage (GTDB taxonomy): Bacteria > Pseudomonadota > Alphaproteobacteria > Caulobacterales > Caulobacteraceae > Phenylobacterium. Next base: position 4,298 of record CAIYZB010000138.1, on the reverse strand, counting down.
TTCATTGCCATGTTCACCTGGTCCAACCTCGGGGCCATCCTTGCCATCGAAGGCGCACAGGTCTTGAAGGGCACAGGACTGCCCATACCCGCGATCCTGATGGGGATTGTCCTGCTGACGGCGGCCCTCGACATGCTGATCGGTTCGGCCTCGGCAAAATGGGCGGCCCTGGCCCCGGTCCTGGTGCCCATGCTGATCCTTCTTGGGGTCAGCCCGGAAATGACCACGGCGGCCTACCGTATGGGGGACTCCACCGTGAACATGGCCAGTCCCCTGATGCCCTATTTCGGACTGGTCCTGGCTTTCTGCCAGAGATGGCGCACGGATTTCGGCGTCGGAGGCCTGATCAGCGCCATGTTGCCCTATTCAGCGGCCCTGATGGTGGCGGGCGTTCTGCTCACGGGCATGTGGGCAGCCCTGGATTTACCCGTCGGACCGGGGGCCCAAGTGCATTATTCTCTGCCTAAGATCGCTTCTGATGCGATCAACCGTTGACACGATTCAGGTCGGGTCATATCAGACGCCCCTCGCGGCGACGCGAAGAAGAGTGCGGATGTAGCTCAGTTGGTTAGAGCGCCGGCCTGTCACGCCGGAGGTCGCGGGTTCAAGTCCCGTCATTCGCGCCATTTCTTCTCCCCCCTCAGACCTGACCTGATCTGAGGCCCTTCAGGGCCGCGGCCCAGCGCGCCAGTTCGTTCAACATCCCGATAGCGCCCTGCTCCAGGGCGTCATTACCCTTGAAGGCCCCCTCGGCCATGTACTGCGGGAACATGGGGATGCCTACGCCCTCGGGGATCGGCATGACCTTGACCGTGGTCAGGATCTGCTTGGCCATCTGGGCAGCCCTCAGGCCACCGGATGCCCCGCCATAGGTCACAAAGCCCGCCACCTTGTGGGTCCATTCATGGAAGAGATAGTCGACGGCGTTCACAAAGCTGGGCGGCGGCGCATAGTTGTATTCCGGCATGACGAAGACAAAGGCGTCGGCACCATCCACCAGGGCGCTCCAGGTCTTGGTGTGATCATGCTCATACTGACGCATGCGCGGGTGGGCCGGTTCGTCGAACAGGGGCAGGCCAATGACCTTGAGATCCGCCAGTTCCGGCTCGAAACCGCCGTGCCGGGCTGCCACCCCCTGAAACCAGTCAGAGATCAGGGGACCCTGACGATTGGGACGGGTCGAGCAGGTGACGGTGAGCAGCTTCATCGGGGCACTCCGGGACAGGATGGAATGTCCAGTGTGCCCGGCCTTGGGCCTCAGGCAAGCCCCGCCGACAGGATCTGTGCACGCACCGCCTCGGGCAGGTGCAGGCCGGGGGCGACCAGGTTCTGGGCAAGATGCCCCGGGCGCGTCGTGCCCATGACCGCGGCGCTGACCCCCCGGGTACCCAGGACAAAGGCCAGGGCGGCCTGATGGGCACTTAGCCCCTCTAGCCTCCCCAGGAAGCCATAGCGCCTTCCCAGGGCCACATCAGCCTGGTGATGTCTCAACGCCCGGGCGGCATACCACAGGTCCCTCACGCCCCTGATGCGGGTCACCTGTCCGGCCATATGGCCCATGGCCAGGGGCATCCCTGCCAGGACCCCCTTCCCCGCCGCTGCCGCACGGCCGATCAGCTCGATCCGTCCAGGGCGCAGAACATTGAAGTCCAGCATCACGACATCGAGGTCGGCAAGTCCGAGGGCGGCCTCCAGCACCGGGGCGTCGAAGCTGTTGATCCCCCAGCTCCGGATCAGACCGCGCCCTCGCAAGGCGGCCAGCTCGCCCAGAAGATCCGGGGTCAGATCTTCGAGACCGGGTCCGTGGAGCTGCAGGAGGTCGATACGTTCAAGGCTCAACCGCCCCAGACTGGCCTCGACACTTGTGCGGACGGCCCCTGGACTGAAATCGCGGCGGATCCGGCCGCCCTCAAAGCGGGTCCCGGCCTTGGTGGCGATCTGCAAGCCAGATGTATCACGTCCCTTCAGGGCGCGGCCCAGGCGGGGTTCGGCCTCACCGCGGGAATAGCTGGCCCCGGTGTCAAACAGGGTCACGCCCCCGTCCAGGGCCTGATGGACCAGACGGTGCGCCTCAGACTCGTCAAAGGCCCTCATGCCCCACCAGCTGGCGCAACCGAACCCGAGTTCGGAAACGGTCAGGTCCGTTCGTCCGAGGGCACGATACTTCATGGGGCCATGAGGACTTTGAATTGGTGGGCGGCGAGGGGTTCGAACCCCCGACCCCCTGGGTGTAAACCAGGTGCTCTGACCAGCTGAGCTAGCCGCCCTATCCACGAAAAAGGCGGTCACCCCGAGGATGACCGCCCGTTTGTCGTGTACGACAGAGTGCCCTAGTTCAGGGCGCTCTTGAGGCCTTCACCGACGCGGAAGCGCGCGGTCTTGGACGCAGGACGGGTCACGGTCTCGCCGGTGCGCGGATTGCGCGCCGTGCCAGCCGCACGGTTCACCGGAACGAAGCTACCGAAGCCGACGAGACGGACTTCATTGCCGTCCTTCAAGGAGGCGGTCACGGAATCGATGAAAGCTTCAAGGGCATCCTTGGCTTGCACCTTATTGAGGCCCGCCTTGTCGGCGATCGCCGTGACGAGTTCGGCCTTGGTCATTTGTTGTCTCTCCCAGCCCGTTATAGGTCCGCGAACCGCTCGCGGGGCGCGAGGCTGTTTCGCGTTGCGCGATTATGGCGGTCTCGCCTCGCGCGTCAAACAAAGGCGGCGCAGGAATGACCTGCGCCGCCCAACTAATCATCGATTAGTTTGAATTCAGTGAGCGATCAAGGCTTCGGGGTCCCCATCATCCCCTGCAACTGGCAGGGCCGGGTGATCCGATTCTTTCCATTCGATGGGAGTCGGGGCGCGAGTCAGGGCCTGGGCAAGGACCTCGTCGACCGTGGAGACCGGGATGATTTCCAGTCCGGCCTTCACGTTTTCCGGAATGTCCTCGAGGTCCTTGACGTTCTCCCAGGGGATCAAAACCGTCTTCACCCCTGACCTGAGGGCCGCCAGAAGCTTTTCCTTCAGGCCGCCAATCGGCAGGACCCGGCCGCGCAGGGTGATCTCGCCAGTCATGGCGATATCCTTGCGGATCGGGATCCCGGTCAGGACCGAGACCATGGCGGTGGCCATGGCGACGCCGGCCGAGGGACCATCCTTCGGCGTGGCACCTTCCGGCACATGGATGTGGACGTCGGTCTTGTCGAAGGACGGAGGCTCGATGCCGAAATGGGTGGCCCGGCTGCGGACATAAGACGCCGCCGCCGAGATCGATTCCTTCATCACATCCTTCAGATTGCCGGTGATGGACATGCGTCCCTTGCCCGGCATCTTGACCGCTTCGATGGTCAGGATGTCGCCGCCAAAGTCGGTATAGGCCAGACCGGTGATGATCCCCACCTGGTCCTCGGCATCCATCTCACCGTATTTGAAGCGCTTCACCCCAGCATACTTGGCCAGGCGCTCGGCATCGATGGTGATGGAGGTGAGCTTTTCACGGCCCAGATCCCGGACGGTCTTGCGCGCCAGGTTGCCCAGGGCGCGTTCCAGGGAACGCACACCGGCTTCACGGGTATAATAGCGGATCAGGTCGCGGATGGCCTCGTCGGGCACCACGAATTCCTCAGCCGTCAGACCGTGATCCTTGGTCAGCTTGGGCAGGACGTGGCGCTTGGCGATCTCGACCTTCTCATCCTCGGTGTAGCCAGGGATACGGATGATCTCCATGCGGTCCAGCAGGGGCTGGGGCATGTTGAGGCTGTTGGCCGTGGTGACGAACATCACCGGCGACAGATCGTAGTCCACCTCGAGATAGTGGTCAGCGAAGGTGGAATTCTGGGCCGGGTCCAGCACCTCAAGCAGGGCCGAGGACGGATCCCCGCGCCAGTCGGCACCCATCTTGTCGATCTCGTCCAGCAGGAAGAAGGCGTTGGTCGTCTTGGCCTTCTTCATGGACTGGATGATCTTGCCAGGCATGGAGCCGATATAGGTCCGGCGGTGGCCGCGGATCTCGGCCTCGTCGCGCACCCCGCCCAGGGATACCCGGACGAATTCGCGGCCTGTCGCCTGGGCAATGGACTTGCCGAGCGAGGTCTTTCCGACCCCGGGGGGCCCAACGAGGCACAGGATCGGACCCTTCAGGCTGCCGGTGCGGGCCTGGACGGCGAGGTATTCCAGGATCCGCTCCTTGACCTTCTCAAGGCCATAGTGATCGGCCTCGAGAATGTCCTCGGCCTTGGTCAGGTCGATGGGCTTTGACTTGGCCTTGCCCCACGGAATGGACAGCAGCCAGTCCAGATAGTTGCGAAC
>CAIYZB010000137.1 GCA_903930545.1 uncultured Alphaproteobacteria bacterium | reverse complement strand
GCTTCGCCGCAGGCGCTGATCTTGTTCTTCGGTCTTCTTGCACTACTTCTGGCTTCTGCCAACGCGACCCTGGTCCAGGCAGGGGAGCCCGAGGCCCGTCCCCCGCGTGTCGCTCTTGTGCTATCCGGCGGCGGCGCGCTCGGCCTGGCCCATGTGGGTGCCATCCAGGAACTTGAGCGGATGGGTATCCGTCCTGACCTGGTGGTCGGTACATCCATGGGCTCTATTGTCGGGGGGCTTTATGCCTCAGGGCTTGACGGCAAGGGCCTTGAGCAGGTGGTCCGGGGTATCGACTGGGCCGGTGTCTTCGACGCCACGCCCGCCCGCGCTGACCAGACCTATCGTCAAAAGGCGCAGCAGGCCGAATTCCCCGTGCGGGCAAGCCTGGCCCTGGATGGTGCCAGCCTGGTTCTGCCTGCGGGCGTGATCTCCGACCAGAAGTTGCTGCAGGAGCTGCGCAGGTTCAGCCCGGTCACCGGGGCCCTCAAGAGCTTCGACCGTCTGCCGATACCCTTCCGGGCTGTCTCGACAGACATCGAGACCGGCCGTGCCGTGGTCCTGGATCACGGCGAACTGCCGATCGCGATGAGGGCCTCCATGGCCGTGCCGGGGGTTTTCGCCCCCATCTCCATGGACGGGCGGTTGCTGGTTGACGGGGGCATGGCAGCGAACATCCCCATAAGCATCGCTCGCGACAACGGCGCAGACATTATCATCGTGGTCGCCACGCCGAGCGCGCTTCAGACCAAGCAAAAGATATCGTCGGCTCTGGATGTGCTTGGGCAGACCATCACCCTGCTGATCCTGTCCAATGAACGTGCGCAGCTGGCTACCCTGACGCCGCGGGATGTTCTGGTGACCATCGATCCCGGCGAATTGACAGCCGCAGACTTTTCGCGGGGCGAGGCGCTGATCGCTGCGGGGCGGGCATCGCTCCTGAAACAGGCCATGGCCCTCGAGACCATGCCTCGCAATCGGTCTAACCCCAGCTCCGGCCAGCCGTCAGAAATTGATCGCAAGACCATCGACTATATCAAGGTCGAGAATAACTCGCTCCTGTCTGACACGGTCCTGGCCCGGAAGCTCGACCCCCTCGTCGAGACCCCCGCCGATCCCAAATCCATAAACAGCGCCCTCGACCGCGTGTTCGCCCTCGGCAGCTTTGACCGGGTTGACTATGTGCTGGAGGAGAATGCGGGACAGCAGGGCCTGATCGTGCGCGCAGAATCGGCCCGGCAAAAGGCTGACAGGATCCGGCTCGGGCTCACCTTGGGCAGCGACTCCGGGAACTCGGAATATGTGGTTTCGGCTGACTACCGGACCCATGCCCTTGATCGCTACGGAAGCGAACTGGAAGTGCAGGTTTCGGTCGGCGACCGAACCCAACTGTCTGCAGAACTGTTCAAACTTCTGGAGCCCGGTCAGAACTGGTTTGTCGTGCCGAAGGTCGATTTCGTCGCCCGACCCGTCAAGGTGTTCGACAGCACAGGTTATGAACTCGGCTCCTATGATGTTGGCTATGGAGGCGCATCGCTCGCGGCAGGCTATCAGTTCGGCAGCCTCGGTGAGATCCGGATCGGCCTTGACCGTGGTCGAGGCAGGGCGAAGGCGCGAGCCGGTGCTGTTGCACCCCGGAGTTTCGACTTCGATATCGGTCGGGTGTTCGCCGAGGCTGGCTTCGACACCCTCGACAATCCCTACTTCCCCAATGTGGGAGCAAAAGCTGCCATGCGCTGGGTGCGGGGCGAGCCATCACTCGGCGAAACAGCGGCCTTCCAAGCCTTCTCCATGTCCGGGTTCAAGGCATTCTCCGGCGAGAAAGATACCTTCGTCCTTGGCCTGGCAGGGGGCAGCAATCTTTCCGGTGATACGCCGATCAGTGCCAAATACCGCCTCGGAGGCCTGTTCAAACTCTCTGGCCATCATCCCGATGAGCTTTCTGGAGACGCCTTCGGTCTGACCCAGTTCGTCTATCGTCGGTCAATCGAGCGGGCACCCGTGAGTCTGTTCGGCTCACGGCTGTATACGGGCTTCAGCCTGGAGGCCGGGCAGGTCTGGGCGCGGCGGAAAGACGTGGACCTCAAGGACCTGATTGTCGCCGGCAGCGTCTACCTGGGGGCCGACACGCCTCTGGGTCCCCTGTTTCTCGGCTATGGCGCGACTGACCAGGGACGGGGAACCGCATATCTCTTTATCGGCAAGCCCTTCTAGGGGCGCACATCGACAGCCCATAGTTGGCGTGTTCTATCGAAGTCAGGGCCGGTCATGCGAGGTGATCCTGTCGGGCCTCCTTGCAACATTTTCCGGACCGGACCGGACGGGATCGGAATGGGCACCAGCTCCAATCGTCACCGTTACCTCAGTCTGACTTTTCCCCCATATGGACCAGAGCCCGGGCATGGGTTGCGTCCGATGCCGCGATGTCGTGCCTGTCCATGTGGTGGTCTTCCGCCCCAAGCATAACAGCCGTTGCTCGATCGCCAGCGCGCGAAGCCGTTCGCGGAGCTCAATGTCCATCCTCGAAAGGACTGGAATCGAACTCAACATGGAGGAAAAAATCGGGGGCAGGTCACGCCGAACGCCGGGGCTTAGGGGGTTAGAAACGCGCCTGTAGTCGAAGCCCGGTGAACAGGGCGTCGTCCCGGTCTGAGTTACCTGGCGCGATGTAGTTTAGGGAAGCCGTCAGCCTCAGGTTCTTAAGCAACTGCAAATTGTAGAAGGCTTCTAGACCCTGCTCATGTCGGAGATTGTTGATGCCGACGGCCTGCAGTCCATCCAGCAATCTGCTGCTGAGATTGTATCTAAAATAGCCCAGCCCCCATTGATCATCCGTCCGGCTCGCCAGGGGACTGCTGCCGCCGAGCCCAGCCAGGATACTGCTTTCGACCGTGTTGGGGTTGCCGTCAGATATCGCGGCCTGGCCATAGATACCCCAGCCCTTACCCGCGTCGTAGGACAGGTACTGCTGGAACGAGTAGGCGAGGTACCAGTAGCCGGATTTTTCGCCAATCACCGCGTCGGCCTCAGGAGGGAGCGTCAATTGGGGGATGTCGTTCAGATCAAGACCGCGCTGGGAACTGTAAACGGCCCTGAGGCCCTGAAAGCCAGGCTTGTCACCGAGAAAGGTCACCGGCCTGGTGGCCGAAAGGCTGACAGTGACCCCATCCTCGAAGGGGGCCTCCAGGACCTCGGGGTCCTGAGCGTTCCGCGGATCATAGATCATGACCGTGGTTATGAGGTTATCAGTCCGGAGGGTGCCCATGGCGCCCAGAAGGTAAGGGGGAGTTACCCCGCTGATTGGCGCAGCCAGACCGACATGGGAAAAGGTATTGATGCCGCCGCCGCCCATGAGTGGGGTCCGGGCTGCGGCGTCTAGCATATTGAATTTTCCGAGGCTAACCGAGGTCTTGTCATTAAAGCTCTGGGTGAAAACGACAGCGGTTTCTGCGTCACGGCCGCCCAGTCTGGGAAATCCCATCGCGACGTTGACCGGCAGGAGCGACCCATCGCCCTGATCGTTCACATCGTCTCCGTAGACGCGTTCATGATGGATCGAAACCGTCAGCCCGGGCCATAGGCCCAGCCGATTCAGGTCCAGGCCCAGGGTGGCGTCGATCTTGCCACCGATCTTCCATTCGGAATCCCCATCGCCGACAGCAGCGCTCTGAGCGAACTCAGTTAGAGACAGCCCAAGATCTATGCCGGAATCTGCCAGGTCACGCTTCAGGTCCGGGGCCTCGTCAGCGTGGGCCTGACTTGCCAGGACAAGCAGAAAAATCCCAATAGTGGCGGCAAGACCTTCGCTCATGAAACGCATTTATTTCCTCGATCCTTAATTGCCGTCGGAGAGCACTTGAGTTTCCACTTGGAACTGACCGGCGAATTGATCAGCCTTCTCATGGCCGGTCACTACACACTGTTGGGCGAGCTTCTAGGCGGCACGTCATGGTGCTCGAGGATGTTCCCGAGCACACCGATGATGCCGATCAGGATGTTGAGCCGGCTTTCATGAAAACGGGTCCGTAGCTCGGGCTGGCCAGAGAACGCCATGGTTCTGCTGAGGCGAGGTGTTGAGGGCAGCCAGTCCGGCTCACCCGCTGGATCAGGTCGCCCCGTCCGGGCGAAGGCGAGCCAGTATGCGACCATCCTTTGCGAAACCAGTTTGTCCCCCGGCGATGAGCTTTGGTAGGCCGGTGTCTTGTCCAGCGTGCCCAGCACAAAGGCGATCTCTCCTCCATGTGAAACGCCGGGTTCGCTGCCTTGTTCACGCTCAGGCAGGTAGTCGAAGTAGTAACGCCATGACGGCGCGCGCCTTGAATTCAGGTCTGCAATCCGCTTCACGAAGGCACTGAACACGGAGTCTCGAACAGCCTGACGCGCAAGATCTGCGTCGTCTGTGGCCGTCGGAAAAAGCAGCCGCACGGCAATTTTCGCCAAACCGAGATTGGTCACGAGGCTGGCGGGGTCGATCCCAAACAGCTCCGCCACGGACGCCTCATTGCTGTTGTTGCCGATGAGCAGCGGAAGCGCCGCCGCCTGCCCATGTTCGAACCGGTCGAGGATAGTCGAGGGCAGAACCGTGTCCCCGTAAACGAGACTGGGGGCCAGGGTTTGGTTTCGACCGCTGATCCTGGCAAAGGACTCGGCCGGGACCGCACGCAGGGCGGTCAATGATGAGCTCTCTGCTGGAAGGCCTAGGGCCCTCGACACCTCAATGCCGGCTGACCTTGCTTCTGCAAGGCTGTGACTTGGAATACCGTAGGGGCTCTGAGCGATCCCGCGATGGAACAATCCATGTGCAAGCGGTGACGCATATAGTGCGAGAACACTCTGAGCTCCCGCCGATTCCCCCATGATGGTCACATTGCCAGGGTCACCCCCGAAAGCGGCGATGTTCCTCTGGATCCATTTCAATGCCGCAATCTGGTCGAGGAGCCCGAAATTGACCGGCCCACGAGGTGAGACCGTTGTGAGTGCTGGGTGAGCAAAAAATCCCAAGGCCCCGAGGCGGTAGTTCAAGGTGACGACTACGGCCCCATTCTTTGCGAGGGTCGTACCATCATAGGCTGGCAGACTTCCGGCACCCGACACGAAACCGCCACCATGGATCCAGACCATTACAGGCCGTCCGACCCGGGATCTGGGTGCTGCAGTCCAGACATTGAGGGTCAGACAATCTTCTGACTGAGGCCCGGGTGCCCCGAATGCCGCATCCTGAGCCGCGGAAGCGGGCTGGATACAGGCTGGGCCAAAAGCCGTCGCATCCTTTCGGCCCCAGGGTCTGGCAGGCTGGGGTTCGCGCCAGCGCAATGAACCGACAGGCGGGGCCGCATAGGCTATGCCCTTGAAGACAGAAACCCCGTCGGCTTGTGCCCCGACAACCTCCCCTCCGGACGTCTTCACGACAGGACCCGCAAATGCGCCGGTCGCTGACACCGCCAGAAAAGCGAAGCCAATCAGCCCTTTTGAGAGGGTGCCGAGGGGTCGGTCGACCTGTTTCAACCGAAACGGCTTTCGCCGCCTAGCCAGGTGGAGTGAACGCGGATCGACCTCAGGGCATCGGGCGGCTCTGTGGTCGGGTCACGCTCCAGAACCACGAGGTCAGCAGCCTTGCCGACCTCGAGGCTACCGCAGGTCTGGTCGAGATGGCATTGCCAGGCTGCATCAATGGTAACGGCACGGAGAGCCTGTATCGGGGTCAGGCATTCATCCGGATTCAGGACACCCCCGCCCTCGTTCATGTTGCGAAGGACGGCGTTCTCGACGCACCTGAGCGGGTCAATCGGCGTAACATTGTAGTCAGAGTGCAGCGATATCCGCAGGCCCCCTGCGAGGGCAGAGCGGCAGGGATCGAGCCTGTCAGCCCGCTCTGGCCCCAGGAGACGATCCCGAAAGGCGCGCCCCCAGTAATGAACATGGCCGATGAGGAATGATGGCGATATGCCGAGGGTCTTCATTCGCTGGATCTGGTCGTCGTGCAGGATGCTGCAATGCTCGATCCTGTGCCGGAGTTGGTGTCCGCCCTCCCCAGAGGTGCCGCGCTCAAAGGCATCAAGGACGACATCGATTGCGGCGTCACCATTGGCGTGAATTCCAATTGGCCAGCCATCGGCGTGAAGGGTCTTGACGAGGGCCTCGATCTCCTCGGGCGAGTAGTTGAGGGCCCCTCGGTTGGTCGAATTCAGATAGGGAGAACGCTGATAGCCTGTAAGGCCCTGGTTGGAACCGTCGGACCAGGCCTTGATCCCGCTAAACGACAGGTTCGGGGAATGGATGCCGGGCCTCAATCCCAATTGCTTCCATTTTTCGTAGTGGGTCGAGACTAGGAGCCCCGCGTAGCGCACCGGCGATTCGCCCGCTAGCGCCCCCTGGATCAGGGCGATGTCGGCCTCGGCAAACAGGCCGCCAATGCCGCAGTCATGCAGAGCCGTGCATCCCTTGGCGGCAGCGTCATTCAGGTCGGCTCGCAGGAAGCCGACTAACTCGGCCTCGCTGGGTGACGGCATGACGCGAATGAAGGGCTGGAAAGCAGGGGGCTCTTCCAGCCGTCCCGTCAGCTCTCCATCAGCCCCACGAACGAAACGCCCTTGGGGCGGATCCGGGGTATCCTTGCTCAGCCCTGCCAATTCGATAGCGCGGCTGTTTGCATAGGCGTTGTGACCGTTCGACTCGAGAATGAATACCGGTGTTTCCGGGGACAGCTGATCGAGGTTCGCACGCGTCAGGGCCTCCCCCGGCATGATAGAGGGATCCAGCATCTTTCCCTGGATCCAGGTTCCAGGCCCGGCCTTCGAGGCAGCCTCGCGGATCTTCTGGCGCGCCTGGTCCATGGTCGGAGTGGTAAAGGGACCGATGTCCAGCCAAGGGCGCAGACCGGCGAAGTTCGAATGCATGTGCGGGTCGATGAACCCGGGCAGGACGGTGTAGTCACCGAAGTCGACCACCTGGGTTTTGGGGCCCTTTAGGCCGAGAATTCTGTCTTTGCGGCCGGTCGCCAGGATCCGTCCGCCCCGGACCGCGACAGCCTCGACCGACGTGTTGCGGGCATCCATGGTGTGGATCTTCCGCGCCAGAAAGATAGTGTCGGCATACCGATCAGCCATGATCCGACTGCCGGCAGTCGCTGGTGCTGCGACGGCGGCGGCGAAGAATCCGCCCCCAATTCCGCGCAGGACATCACGACGGCCCTGCAGGGTGCGCATGACATCCATGAAGCGTT
>CAIYZB010000136.1 GCA_903930545.1 uncultured Alphaproteobacteria bacterium | reverse complement strand
TGCCAAGCGCCGTGGCCTGTTCACCCACAGTTCTGAGCCGTTCCAGGGCCCCCTGCAGGATCCAGGAGGCCGCCATCTTGTCTACCAGCTCGGCCCGCCGTGAGCGGGTGACATCGGCCTCGTCGATCAGCAGACGGTTCACCGCCATGGTCGACATCCGCTCATCCCAGAAGGCGATGGTCAGGTCGGGGTTCAGCCGCAACAGGTTGCGGCCAAAGGCCCGGTTGGACTGGCAGCGCGTGCCCTCGGTCCCGTCCATATTGACCGGCAGGCCGATGACGATCCCCGCGACGGTCCGGTCCTTCATGATGGCAAACAGCCTCTGGGCCTCGGCCGTGAACTTGGTCTTGCGGATCAGCTCGTGGGGCGAGGCCACGGTGCGGGTCGCGTCAGACATGGCGACACCTATGGTCTTCTCCCCCAGATCGAGGCCCATCAGGGCTCCGTAACGGGGCAGAAGGGCGGGAAGTTCGGTCAGTTCGACAACGGCCATGACCTTCCTTAGCCGGAATGGCTTGTCAGAGGGAGGGGCAGGCGGCTAACCCACGGTTCAGACAATGGAGGGCCCAATGGCCATCGATGCTGCGACCGTTCGCAAGGTTGCCCGGCTGGCGCGGATTGCCGAGCCGGAAGACAGGCTGGAATCGCTCGCCCGCGAGCTCAACGGAATCATGACCTGGATCGAACAGCTCAATGAGGTCGATACGACCGGCGTGGAGCCCATGACCTCGGCTGTGGCCATGGCCCTGCCCCTGCGCGAGGACATCGTGACCGAAGGCGGCGATCCGTCGAAGGTCCTGTCCAATGCTCCGAAAACCACCGGCAACTTCTTCGTGGTCCCCAAGGTGGTGGAATAGATGTCGACCCTGACCTCCCTGACCCTCAAGGGTGCCCTGGACGGACTGGCCGCCAAGGACTTCTCGTCCGAGGAACTGACCCAGGCCCATATCGAGGCCGTGGCCGCCGCCCGGCCCCTCAATGCCTTCATCCTTGAGACCCCGGACAAGGCGCTGGACATGGCCCGGGCCTCTGACGCTCGTCGTGCAAAGGGCGAGGCTGGTGCCCTGGACGGTGCCCCCCTGGGCATCAAGGACCTGTTCTGCACCGAGGGCGTGCGGACCACGGCCTGCTCCAACATCCTGGGCAATTTCGTGCCCACCTATGAGTCCACCGTCACCGCCCAGCTCTGGCGCGACGGGGCGGTCATGCTGGGCAAGCTGAACCTCGACCAGTTCGCCATGGGCTCGTCCAACGAGACCTCGGCCTTTGGTCCGGTGATCAATCCCTGGCGCGGGACGGGCAGCAACCAGCAGCTCACCCCCGGTGGCTCTTCGGGCGGTTCGGCCGCTTCGGTGGCTGCTGATCTGTGCCTTGGGGCGACGGCCACTGATACCGGTGGCTCGATCCGCCAGCCGGCAGCCTTTACCGGCACGGTGGGGATCAAGCCGACCTATGGCCGCTGCTCCCGCTGGGGCGTGGTGGCCTTTGCCTCGTCTCTCGACCAGGCCGGCCCCATCGCCAAGACGGTGGAAGATGCCGCCATCCTGCTGAAGTCCATGTCCGGCCACGATGCCAAGGACTCCACCAGCCTGGATATCGAGGTGCCCGACTTCGCCAGCTTTGTCGGCAAGTCGGTCAAGGGCCTGCGGATCGGGATTCCGAAGGAATACCGGGTCGACAACATGCCGCCGGAAATCGAACGCCTTTGGGAACAGGGCATTGCCTGGCTGAAGGAAGCCGGCTGCGAGATCGTCGAGGTCTCTCTGCCCCATACCCGCTATGCGCTGCCGGCCTATTACATCATCGCCCCGGCCGAGGCCTCTTCCAACCTCGCTCGCTATGATGGCATGCGCTACGGCCTGAGGGTGGATGGGTCCAATCTTACCGAGACCTATGAAAAGACCCGGGCGGCGGGCTTTGGCGAAGAGGTCAAGCGCCGGATCCTGATCGGCACCTATGTGCTCTCGGCGGGCTATTATGACGCCTATTACGTCAAGGCCCTCAAGGTGCGTCAGCGGATTGCCGACGACTTCACCCAGGCCTTCGAAAAGGTTGATGCCCTTCTGACCCCGACGGCACCGTCCGCGGCCTTTGGCCTGGGCGAGAATGCCGATGACCCGGTGGCCATGTATCTCAACGACATCTTCACGGTGACGGTGAACCTGGCGGGCCT
>CAIYZB010000135.1 GCA_903930545.1 uncultured Alphaproteobacteria bacterium | reverse complement strand
GGGCCTGGGCCGAGGTGGCCAGAACCTGCTGGTCGACCCTCTGGCCGGCGACGGCAAAGGACCCCTGCTCATTGGCAAAATAGGTCATGGCCCCGATGGCCACGGCACCGCCAAGGGCTATGCCAACCAGCAGGTTGCGGTTGGCATTGTCCCTCAAGGTGCGTTCCTGCTCGAAGGGGCTGCCATAGTGGCCAGGTTCAGTGCGGGCGGACATCAGATAGGGCCGGCCATCGGTGTCCGGATCGGTCTGGGTGTGGGGGTTCGTGTCCATCTTGGGTCTCCGGGGGAGGTGCCGGGACGGGGGTGCCGCGGCAGGGGGAGAGGGGGACCTGCGCAGATCCATCGACCTGCGCAGGCAGAATTCAGCGCGACCAGTTGAGGCCTAGGCTGATGGCGTTCAGGCGATCCAGCATCCGGGCCTGATCCTGCCGACCCAGATTGCCGTTGTAGTGACGCAGCTGCATCTCCTGACGCCGGAAGGCGATCAGGTCGCGCAGCACCTGCTGGGCATTTGCCGGGCGCAGGCGGCCCTGGTTCCTGCCAGCCTGGACCTTCTGGGTCAGCCAGAGGCTGCGGGCACGGGGTGCCTGGGGCGCACCGCGCCAGTCGGTCTGGACAGTAGCGGGCTGGTAATTGCCATTGGACCCGGAGGTGGACGTCCAGCGCCCGCGGTTGTCGTAATAGCCATTGGCGCTGCCGGGGTACCAGCGACCGTCATTGGCGTAATAGCCAGGTGCTGCGTCGGCGACCCAGCGTCCATTGGCATCACGGTGGCCCGTGCTCGCCCCGGATACCCAGACGCCGCGGCTGTCATACTGGCCTGTCACCGGACCGGCATGCCAGCGGCCCTGGGTGTCATAGAACCCGCTCGCGCTGCCTTCGACCCAGACACCGCGGGCGTCGTAATAGCCCTGCTCGGCAGCAGGAACCCAGTTGCCGGTGGAGTTCTGATAGGTGGTGGTCTCCGGCTCGCGTTCGGCCCGGATCCAGGTCCCGTTATTGCTGTAATAGCCGCTGGGGGCACCTTCGACCCAGTCGCCGCTGCGGTCATAGTAACCGGTCGCGGGCTGGCTGCTGGCCGGCGAGGCGTGCCAGACCCGGTCATTGTCGTAAAAGCCATAGGCGCGCTGGCAGTTGCTGCTGGACTTGGCAATCTGGTTGCCGATCACAGCGCCGCCAATGCCGCCGATAATGGCCCCGGCAGTCCGGTCAGAGCGGCCGGCGACAGCGCTGCCCAGGAGGGCACCGATTCCGGCTCCTGCGATGGTGCCCGCCGTGCGGTTTGATTGTTGTTGCTCGCAGCTGATCTGTGCCTGGGCCATCCCTGGAATAATGGCCGCGATCGCCATTCCGGCGAGGAGTGTTTTCCTGATCATCTTGTTCACCCGTTGCTGGCCGATGAGACCGACCTGTGGAAACAAGACGTGTCGGGGCGGGGATGGGTTCCCTGAGGCTACCGCCGGGGCAATCCAGAAGGGTCATTGCGGATGTCGAGCGCAGGGCGCTAAGAGTTCCTGCTGCCAGGACCGGGTGCTCGAGACGCCCGGCGAGGTCGGGGAGACTGAGATGAAGCCTGCAATCGTGACGGCCCTGCTGGCCCTTGGTTTTCTGGCCACGACCAGCGCGCCCCAGGCCCTGGCAAAGAAGCCAGCCTCGCCCAATGTGATCATCATCCTGGCCGACGACCTCGGCTATGGCGACACAGGCGTCTATGGCAGTCCGATCGTGAAGACCCCGAATATCGACGCCATGGCTGCAGATGGCGTTCGGTTCACCCAGGCCTATGTGACCCACCCGGTCTGCGCCCCTTCGCGGGCGGCGATCATGACGGGGCGATACCAGACCCGGTTCGGCTATGAATTCAATCCGGTGGGCCGGGATCGCACGGGCGGGGTGTCGCTCAACGAGACCTTCATCGGCCAGGTCATGAAGTCCGCCGGCTACCGCACCGGCATGGTGGGGAAATGGCATCTGGGCGAGGCCGAGGGCTATCACCCCATGGATCGGGGGTTTGACGAGTTCTTCGGCATCATGGGCGGCGCCAGTGCCTTCATGACCCGCCAGGAACCAGGCGATGACAGCTACATCACCCCCGGGTCGGAAGCGACGTTCCGCACGACCACGAACTATTCCGGTGCCAAGGGCGAGAGCGAGATCCAGCGCATTGCCGCGGCCCGTGATCAGGTCCCGGTCCGGCGCGGCAGGGAGGTGGTCGAGGTCGATCAGTATCTGACCGAGGCTTTTACCGAAGATGCCGTGCGCTTCATCGGCACCAACAAGGACAAGCCCTTCTTCCTCTACATAGCCTATAACGCCCCCCACACCCCTTTGCAGGCGACGAAGAAGTATCTGGATCGCTATCCGGACGTGAAGGATCGCGGCAAGCGGGTCTATGCCGCCATGGTCTCGGCTCTGGATGATGGGGTCGGCGAGATCCGGGCCAAGCTGAAGGCCGAGGGTATCGAAAAGAACACCCTCATTGTCTTCCTCAGCGACAATGGTTGCGCCTCCTATGTCCAGGGAGCCTGCACCAACGGTCCGTTGAATGGCTTCAAGGCCACCCATCTGGAGGGCGGGGTCAGGGTCCCCTATATCGTCGCCTGGCCGGGTCAGATCGCGGGTGGACGAGTGGACAGCCGCATGGTGTCCAGCCTGGACATACTGCCCACGGCTGCGGCTGCCGCCGGGGTCCGGAGATCATCCAAGCTCGATGGTGTCAGCCTGCTGCCCTATATCGCCGGGTCCAGCAAGGCCACGCCGAACCCCACCCTCTATTGGCGCTCAGGCACCAATTTCGCCATTCGGGACGGCAAGTGGAAGCTGTGGTCGGTGAACCGGGCGGAGACCGGGGCTGCGGCACCCCTAGCGCCCACAATCACCCCTGACGGCAAACAGGCGGTGCTCTCGTCCAGGGGCATGCACGACATGCTCTATGACCTGGATCAGGATGTGGGCGAGACCCGCAATCTGGCCAAGTCCAATCCCCAGGTGGTCGCTGACCTGAAGGCGCGGCTGAAGGTCTGGGACAAGGAAAACGTGACGTCTCAGTGGACCAGCATGCGCCAGACCACCATCCCCTTCGATGGTGAGATGCTGCAGATCTATCCCTAATCCAGATCGCCGGGCTGGAAGGTGGCCTTGTCGGGATATTTCGGCGTGCAGGCGGCGTAGAACCTGGCGAGCTCGGCCATGTCCTTTTCGTAGTCGCCACTGGGCATAATGGCCGGACCCAGGCCCACGACCTTGCGCTTGTAGTCCATCATGCCGCAGACCATGGGCACCTTGGCCCCCATGGCGATGTGGTAGAAGCCGGTCTTCCACTTGCCGGCGCGGTTGCGACTGCCCTCCGGGGCAATGGTCAGCATGAACTCGTCGCGGCGGCCAAACTCGGCGATCATGGCCGAGACGGCGTCATTGTTCTTGGATCGGTCGACGGGGATACCCCCAAGGTCACGCATGATCCCGCCGAAGGGCCAGCGAAACAGCGAATCCTTGCCCATGAAGCTGAGGTTCAGGTTCAGGGCGTCTGTGGCCCCCATGAAGTAGACGAAGTCCCAGTTACTGGTGTGGGGTGCGGCAATGACCACGAATTTCCGTGGGGTCGGGGCTGTGCCCTCGACGGTCCAGCCCTGTGTTTTGAAAAAGGCGACCAGCACCCCTTTGACCGCCCGCGCCAGCCAACCCATTCCTGATCTCGCCTTCCCTGAAGTGAGCCCCGCTTTTCGTCAGGGCCCTTTGATGATTAGACCGAAACCCAGTCTGAATTGGTAGATCAGTTCGACAGATACGGGACCTGTCAGACCTCATACGTCAGGATTCGTCCAAATGATGCAGGGGCAGGTCGAGGTGCAGATGTCGCACCCCCCAAGCCTGGCCAGGGCGATTGATCCTTGTCTGCAAGGCTCCTAGGCTTGACATCGAACGGGCACAGTCCCGGCACACGGGAATCGAGACCAGATGACTGGTCCGGGGGGAGAGGCAATGAAGGCTCTGCGCTATGTGGGTCCGGCTGTCTTGGTCGGGCTGATCGTCGGGGGCACAGCCGCCCTCGGGGCTGCCGGAACCCTCAAATCGACCCCGAAGCCTGCCGAGCGGGCCAAGCCGGCAATGCAGGCGGCCAAGGCCCCGACCGTGACCCACCTGCCGGGCTATAGCGAGGACCGGAACGCCTATTTCGGCGATCTCCACGTCCATACCTACCTGTCCAATGACGCCTATATCTTCAACCTGCGCCGCACGCCGGATGACGCCTATCGCTTCGCCAGGGGCGAGGCGATCGGTCATGCCTCCGGCTACAATGTGCGTCTTGCCGGTGGTCCTCTGGACTTCGTCGCTGTTACAGACCACGCGGAGTATCTCGCCGCTGTGCGGGAGGCGGGACGACCGGGCAGTGCCCTGAACAAACTGCCCTTCAGCCAGGGCCTGTTCAGTCCAGATCCAGACGAGATCCAGGCGGCTTTCACCCGGATGACCCTGGCGCGGCGGGCGGGCACCCTGCCCAAGGAGTTCAATGACCCGGCCATCGTCACCGGGGCCTGGAAGGAAATCCAGGATGCGGCAGAGCGCAACAACCAGCCGGGCCGCTTCACCACCCTGATCGGCTATGAATACACCTCGGCCCCGGATGGTCGGAACCTGCACCGCAATGTGATCTTCCGCAGCGCCAAGGTCCCGGGCCAACCCTATTCGGCCGGTGACTCCACCGATCCGGAAAACCTCTGGCACACCATGGATGGCTGGCGGGCCAAGGGTATCGAGGCCCTGGCCATCCCGCACAACTCCAATGGCAGTGATGGCCTGATGTTCGATGCCGTCCGGCTCAATGGCAAGCCCATCGACCGGGCCTATGCCGAGCTCAGGACGCGCAACGAACCCCTTGCCGAGATCAGCCAGATCAAGGGCACGTCCGAGACCCATCCCTCGCTATCCACCAATGACGAGTGGGCCAATTTCGAGATCATGGAGAAATACATCGGGTCTGACCGCGATGTGACCAAGTTCGCTGGCAGCTATGTGCGCCGGGCCCTGATGGACGGCATTGCGCTCAAGGAGACCAAGGGCTTCAACCCCTTCAAGTTCGGCTTCATCAGTTCGTCCGATACCCACAATGCTGCCCCGGGCAGCGTCGAGGAGCCCAACTATTTCAGCAAGACGGCCCGCCGTGACGGCATGCCTGAACTGCGGGGCTCTGTGCCGCCGGGCGGTGCGAAAACCTGGGACTTCCAGAGCGCACCGGGTGCCCCCGCGGCGCCGGTCTTCCAGACCTGGGGAGCCTCCGGCCTGGCCGGAGTCTGGGCAGAGGAAAACAGCCGCGAGGCCATCTATGCCGCTCTGCGCCGCAAGGAGACCTTTGCCACCTCCGGACCCCGTATTCGGGTGCGGTTCTTTGCCGGCTATGACTTCCCGGCCAATCTGACCAGCCGCACCGATATGGTGCGTCAGGCCTATAGCCACGGCGTTCCCATGGGCGGAGACCTCCTGCCCGCCAAGGGCCGTGCGCCAAGGTTCGTGGTCATGGCCGTGCGCGATCCCTCAAGCGGCTATCTGCAGCGGGCTCAGGTGGTGAAGGGCTGGGTCGAGAACGGCGTGGCCAAGGAACGGGTCTTTGACGTGGCCTGTTCTGATGGCCTCGCCGTCGATGCCAATGGCCGCTGTCCGTCCAATGGGGCTTCGGTGGACCTGAAGACCTGCCAGACCGACCGCTTCAAGGGGGATGTGGAATTCCGCGCCGTCTGGTCGGACCCGACCTTCAATCCGCGGCAGAGGGCCTTCTATTATGTGCGGGTTCTGGAGAACCCCTCCTGCCGCTGGTCGACCTGGGAAGCCCTGCGCAATGGCACCCCGCCAAATCCCAAGCTTCAGCCCACAGTCATGGAGCGGGCCTGGTCCTCGCCCATCTGGTTTGACCCGACCGCCTAGGCGATACAGCGAAAGCCCATGTGGCTGGTGGCGGTGTCGCTGGCCTGCCCCTGCCGGGCGGCCGGGCGGTATCTCTGGCAATAGTTGGGGGCACAGAGGTGGGATCCGCCCTTGATGACCTTCAGTTGCGGCCCATTGCCGGGTGGGCCGCAGCAGGGGTTGCCCTGGTCTGAAGGGCCGAAAAGGGTTCGGGTCCATTCCCAGACATTGCCGATCATGTCCGAGATCCCGAAGCCGTTGGGAGGGAAGGCCTCCACCGGGGAGGTCGCTTCATAGCCGTCCAGGGCCAGGTTCTGATGAGGAAAGGAACCCTGCCAGGTATTGGCCATTTGCTTGCCTGAGGGGGTGAACTCATCACCCCAGGCAAAGGCGGCGCCTTCCAGCCCGCCTCGGGCGGCGGCTTCCCACTGGGCTTCATCCGGCAGGCTGCGTCCCGCCCATCGGGCATAGGCCAGGGCATCGTCATAGGCGACCTGGACCACAGGGTGATCCCAAAGGCCGGACAGGTCGACCTGAGGTCCTTTCGGGTGTTGCCAGTTTGCGCCGGGCACAAAACGCCACCACACAGGTGGGCCCCTCAAGTCCACGCCATGATCGGGAACGACAAAGACCACGGACCCCGCCGGGTGGTCAGGCTCAGGCGGGCGCTCCGCCACGGTCTGATAGCCGGTCGCGGCGACAAAGGCGGCAAACTGTCGGTTTGTGACTGGGGTGCGTTCGATCCGGAAGGCTTCAACCCGCACCTGCCGGGCGGGGCGCTCTTCCAGATAGAAGTCATCGGATCCGAGGAGATATTCGCCCCCGGGAATGGCGATCAGGTCAGAGAGAGATTCCATGATCATTGGGAGCCACCTCCCGATCCAGCGACCGGGAGGTGATCCATGGCCTTAGCCCATACGGTGCAGGGCGCAGAGCTTGTTACCGTCCGGGTCGCGGAGATAGGCGAGATACATCTTGCCGCTCGCACCTTCGCGGACGCCCGGGGCATCTTCACAGGTGGTGCCACCGGCCGCGAGGCCTGCTGCATGCCAGGCGTCAGCCTGTTCGGAATTGGCGCAGGCAAAGCCGATGGTGCCGCCATTGGGGGCGGTGGCCGGCTGGCCGTCGATGGGCTTGGAGACCGAGAACACACCGGTAGGCGAGCGATAGAAGATGCGGTGGCCGTCCACAAAGGCCGGGGCGACGCCCAGGGTACCCAGAAGGGCGTCATAAAAGGCCTTGGCCTTTTCCAGATCGTTGGTGCCGATCATGATATGAGAGAACATATTCGCTTCCTTCCAGTCCCGGGCGCTCGGGCCTCGGTTCGGGCCCGTCGAGGGCTTGTTTCATAACCCGAGCGGCCAATGCAAGATGGACTTCCCACATGGCCTTGGGCAGTCTCGTCCTGGTCAATCGCATCGAGCCAGGAACGATGAGCGCCCCGGAGAATGAACCCCAGAGTCCGGCCAATTACCGGCTCTATGAGTTCACCAATGACTGGTTCGACAAGAACCGCGGCGTCTGGACCCAGATCATCGAGAAGAACAAGCCCAGGCGCATTCTGGAGATCGGCTCCCTTGAGGGGCGCTCCACCTGTTTCATCCTTGAAAAGTCGGTCGAGGCGGCGGAAGCCCAGGTGGACATCACCTGTATCGACAACTGGCCGCGAAAGGCTGGCACCCCGGCCGGAACTCTCTCGGATGCCGAGCGGCGCTTTGATCACAACATCGCCATCGCGATCTCGATCTCACCCTTCCCGGTGACGGTGACCAAGCTGAAGACCCTGTCATTCGAAGGGCTTGCGAAGCTGATTGCCCAGGGAAAGACCCGCAGCTTCGACCTGATCTATATCGACGGCTCCTTCATGGCGACGGATGTCCTGACCGACGCCGTCATGGCCTTCAACCTGCTTAAGGTAGGGGGCGTGATGATCTTTGACGACTATCTCTGGTCAGGGGACAAGCCCGGCCACCAGGACGTGCTGAAGATGCCCAAGCCCGCTATCGACGCCTTCCTCAACATCTTCCAGCGCAAGATGACCATCTTTCAGGGGGCTCCCATCGGCCAGATCTATGCCCGAAAGATCCGCGCCTGAGCCGGCCCCTCTATGGCTGTATCGAGGCCGGGGGCACCAAGTTCCGCCTCGGCGTGGGATCGGGGCCCGATGACATCCGGGCCGAGACCCGGATCGAAACGGCGGATCCTGAGACAACCCTGAAGGCCGTCACTGACTGGTTTGCAGAGGCCGGCGACCTCGCCGCCCTTGGCATTGCCAGCTTTGGCCCCATCGAACTCGATCCCCGATCAGATCGTTGGGGCTTCATCACCAACACCCCGAAGCCGGGCTGGCAGAATACGGACTTTGCCGGACGGATCAGTCGTGCCCTTGGGGTGCCCGTGGCCTTCGATACCGACGTCAATGCAGCCGCCCTGGCAGAGGTCTGCTGGGGCGCAGCCAAGGGCCAAAGGGTCAGTGTCTATGTCACGGTGGGCACGGGGATCGGTGGAGGGCTAGTCATCGATGGCAAGACCCATCGCGGCCTCAGCCATCCGGAGATGGGTCACTTCCGGCCCCGGCTGGATCCCTCTGATGCCGGGTTTGCCGGGGTCTGTCCCATTCATGGAGCCTGTCTCGAAGGCCTTGCCAGCGGACCGGCCATCCGCGCCCGCTGGGGGATGGAGCTCAGCGCGCTATCTCAAGATCATCCGGCCCAGGAGATCGTGGCAGGCTATCTTGCTCAGCTGGTGGTCACCCTCCAGGCCATGTTTCAGCCCGGGCGGATCATCCTGGGGGGCGGAGTCATGGCAAGTCCGGGCCTGCTGGAGCGGGTGCGCCTTCAGGCAATCCAGCAGGGCGGGGGCTACTTCCGGGGGGATGTCAGGGAGATCCTGACCTTGCCCGGCCTTGGCGACCGGTCAGGCCTCCTGGGCGCTCTGGCCCTGGCCCTGGACCTGTCGGGTTCTCAGTCCTCGTCCGCCTGATCCAGGTCGACAGCGGCGGCCACCAGGTCGCGCCAGGTGGGGTCGGTGTCATCCACCAGATCCACGTCTTCCAGCAGGGCGATGGCGGCACTGCCGTCAGGCAGGATCAGGCCCAGGACCTCCATCTCCTCACCGTCATTGCCGGTATGGGCCTCGGCCTGAACGGCGACGGCGGCCTGTTCACCGTCATCCTCCCACCAGATCACCGGCTGGGGCAGGTCCATGTCGAGAAGGCGAGGGGATTCGGTGTCGCCCAGGGCAAAGATCGCCCGCTTGGCCTGGACATCCTCAAGGCTGGCGACAGCGGCGTTGAAGGCGACGAGGCGCGTCCAGTCATCGACGTCAAACCCGCCCCAGTCTTCGTCCATGTCGTCAAAGTCCTGGCTCAAGGTGATCTCCCAAGCAAAACGGCCCCGCGACGCCTGTCAGGGCCGACCCAAACCACCATGTCTTTGAAAGATTGGTGGGTGCAGTAGAATTCGAACCTACGACCCGCTGATTAAGAGTTATTCTCATACCTGTTCTGGAGTGTCCCGAAATATACATAAAGTGTGGTATTTCAGTCGTTTAGCTTCCATATTTGTTCAGCGGGGTCCGGAGATATGTGCCTCGGTCTGTTATCTAGGGAACGGTCCTGGAGGCCGCCCGCGCAGGTTCAGGGAGCCTCCCATCGCGGGCTGATTCATGCCTGAGCACTCGCGCGCGGGCGACAGACTCCGTTAGAACTCGAATTGCAGATAGATGGCGGTCAAGGTCGTGAACGTCAGAGAGATTTGACTACCCCCTCCCCAGGGCGCTTTGACTATGGAGGCTGGCCTGAGCCCGCAACGATGGGTGCGGACAGAACAACCCGGAAAGATAGGGGCCGCGCCTGCGAGAAGGCGGCCTTTCCGGAGCCATCAGCCAGGCTGGACAGAGCCGGGGTCAGCC
>CAIYZB010000134.1 GCA_903930545.1 uncultured Alphaproteobacteria bacterium | reverse complement strand
GCCAGGGCCGCGGAGGAGCCTTTCAATGACCGATCCGATCACCAAACTCGGTGCCCCTAGAGCTTCAAGGCACCGACGTAGCCGGTGAGTTCCAGGTAGCCGCGGCCGCCCTGTGTGCGGACAGCGCCCTCCCAATAGACTGGCCCGCCAGTTCGCCGGCTGTCGAGTTCCTGGTCGTCGAACAGCGGGGTCAGGGAAAACTGCTGCGGGCCCGCGGGCGTTCGGATGGTGATCACCCGCGAGACGGGATAGGCACCGCCCGTCCGCGGCGAGCGCCAGATGCGCTCGGTGCTAAAGATTACATCCCCGCGAGCAAGGATCGTGACCTGACCGTCTGCGGCCCGGAGCGACCCCCCCGCCCAAATCGCCCGGCCAGTCCTGTCGCGCACCTGGAACGCGGTCAGCGCCCTGCCGTCGTCGAAGTTGAGTCCCACCCAGTCCCAGCCTACGGCCTTCGGATCCAGCAGGGTGGAGGACCATTCGTGGTCCAGCCAGGCGGTCCCGGCCACCGTCTGACGCCGGCCCGCGCGGGTGACCGTGCCTGACACCGCCAGGTGCGGCAGGCTATAATAGTGGCTCGCCTGGCTGGTGAGGGGCCCCTTGCGGCTGACGCCGCCCTGGCCCTGCAGCAATACCGCTTGCGTCGGGGCGAAGGTCAGGTCCAGCGCGAAGCTCTGACTGGCCGCCTTGGCCGTGAACCGGCCATCCGTCAGACGTCGGAGCCGCCACTCGTCGATCGCCACGTCGGCGTCGTCGGTGGCGGCCTGGGCCAGGCCCAGCCCCTGCCGGGCGATGCGGCCGTCGTGCAGAAGCCGCCCGGCCAACGGATCGGAAAGGCCCGCGTGGGCGAAAATGATCTGGCCGGGCGAGAACGCACTTGGATTGGCCGGGTCCACTGCGAGGCGGCTGCGGAAGAAGGTGATCTGGAACCCGAGGTCTCGTCCGTCGGAGGATTTGAGCCAGCCGGTGACGTACCACCACTCCGTCCGGAAATCCGGGTGAGCGCCGTGATCGCGGGGGAACCGCAGCGGTGCGTCGGCGCGCACCGCGGCGAAAGGCGTCGGGAGCGCCGCTGCGGCCGAATGGGGCAGGAGCAGCGCTGGCAGGGCGAAAAGCGTCCGCCGGGGGAGACTGCCCATCACCAGTCCTCCCGTACTGCGCGCACGGCGTCGGTGGACAGCGCGCGGCGGCCCGCCAGCACCGCGGTCAGCGCACCGGCCCCGATCAGGGCGACGGTCAGGCTGGCGAAGAGCCCGATCGGCAGCCTGGTCTCCATCGTCCAATGGAAGGACTGAGGATTGACGACATGGATCAGCACCTGGCTCATCGCCAGGCCGAGGCCCAGGCCGACCACCACCCCGATCGCGCCGAGAAGCGCGCCCTCGATCGCCAGCATGGCGACGATCTGGGAGCGCAGAACGCCCACGTGACGCAGCATGCCGAACTCCTTGGTGCGCGCCAGGGTCTGGGCGGAGAAAGTCGCCGCCACTCCCGCTAACCCTACAGCGATGGCGATGGCCTCCAGGGCGTAGGTCAGGGCAAAGCTGGAGTCGAACAACTTCAACGCGACCGCCCGCATCTTCCGCGCCTCCACGAATTGGACCTGCGCGCCGAGCTCCGACGGCAGGGTGGCGCGGATGGTGCGGATCGCCGCCTGCGGGGTCTGTCCAAAGGTAAGCTTCACAGTGGCCTCGGTGCGCAGGGCGTCGCCCGTGAGGCGCGTGTAATCTGCATCGTTTAGCGCCACGGCCCCGGACTGCCGGGCGTAGTCGCGCCAGACACCGGCTACGACCGCTCGCGGCGCGCCGGGTAGTGGTAATACGAGGACGTCGCCCACCTGGCGGCCATAGAGCCGCGCGGCGGGTTCGGAGAGCCATACCGGTGTGATCCCGGCTGGTGGTTGGCGGGTGCGGCCGATCAGCGGCAGTCTGGCGGCCGGATCGGCCGGGTCTATGGGGCGCACCACCAGGACGGCTGGCGGCCGGTCGGCTGCGAGCCGCAGCGGCAGGGTTTTCTGGAATACCACGTCGGCCAAGCCCGGCACCGCGGCGATCCGTCTCTGTTGCTCGGGATCGAACCCGCCGCTCTCGACTCTGAACAGCAGGTCACCGGGAAGAATGTCGTCGAGCCAGTCCGCAACCGAGCCGCGGAGGCTGGTCACCATCACCCCCATTGCGACCATCAGACTGACGCTGGCTACAATTCCACAAAGCGCGACCGCGGCCTGACCCGGCGCGCCCCACAAGCGCTGCATCGCAAGGTCGACGGGCACAACGCCTCGGCCCACCTGGCGGAGCGGCGAGAGGATCGCCCGCGCGAGCCACGGTATGGCTGCCACCCCGCCCGCCAGGATTAGGCCGATCGACAAATAGCCCAAGAGCGGCAAGCCCCACACCGCCGGCGCGAGAGCCGCAAGACCGCCGAGCGCCAGCAGGCTCAGCGCCCACCGGAGCGCTGGCGTCGTGTCAGGATCTCTTGGGTCGCCAAGGTCCTTGAGCGCGATGCCGGGCTGGGCGCGCGCGGCTTCCAGGGCTGGCAGTACGCTGCCCACCACCGCCGTCGTCAGGCCCAGGGCGAAGAACAACAGGAGGGGTGCCGGGCTGATCACAAGGTCGGGGGTCTTGCTAGCGAAAAAACCGCTCCCCAGATCGCCGCCCAGCAATCGCAGGGTGAGACTGGCCACCCCGAGGCCCAATGCCAGGCCGAGTGCCGCGCCGACGCCGCCTACCAGGGCACCTTCCACCAATACCTGGGCAAGCAGGCCCCGGCGCTGGAGGCCGAGGACCCGCAGCAGCGCGAACTGCGGACGCCGGCGCGCGACCGAAAGGGACTGGGCGGAGAAGACCAGGAAGCCGCCGGTCAACAAGGCGACCAAGGCAAGCATCTCCAGATTGACCCGATAGGCCTTGGTCAGGTTATCGCCGCGGCGAGCCTCCGACTGCGGGCTTACCAGTTGGGCGTCCGCTGGCAGCGCCGCCGCAAGGTCTGACATCGCGCGGCCGGATTGGGCACCAGGCGCCAGCTTCAGGTCAATCCGCTGCAGCCGCCCGAGGCTGCCGAACCGCCATTGAGCCGCGGCGATGTCAATGACAGCGATCTGCCGTTCAGACGCCCCCTCGGGCAGAACCCCACGGATGACAAAGCCTTCGGTGCGCCCGGCCGCGGTGATCTCGACACGGCCGCCGATCGCGGCGCCGCTGGCGGCCAAGGCGGCGCGCGACAAGGTCACTGTGGTGGGATCGAAGACGCTCTCAGCCTGGAAGCCGCCGCTGGTGCCGCTCCCTGCAGGCAGTGCGATCAGCAGTGGCGTCACGGCCACGGCGCGCAGGGGATCGATGCCCAAAAGCGTCAGCGCCCCCGCCTCCAAGGTCTTGGGCGGCCCGCGACCGAACCGGGCGGGCAGCTCGACGACCGGGCTGGCCGCGGCCACGCCCGGGCGACGGGCGAGCCGCGGGTAGAGCTGCTCGTCGAAGCCTAGGGGCGACGTCGCATGGACCTGGAGGTCGGCGTCGGCGTTCAACGCCCGTACGGCGCGGGCCAGCTCGGCCTGGGCGGAACCATTGACCAGGTGTACCGCGAAGCCCAGCGCCACGCCGATGGCGATCGCCAATGCGGCCACCACCACCCTGCCGGGATGGGCCCGCCATTCGCCGAGTGTCATCCAAGCGAGCGCTGTGCGGCTGACGGCCCGCTGCTCACCCATGGCGCGGGACAAGGCCGTCACGGGTTAGGCTGAGGCGACGCTCGGCTACGGCCGCGGCGCGATCGGAGTGGGTCACGAGGATCGCCGCGGCGCCCGAGGCGCGCACTTCTGCAACAAATACATCCAGAATGCGGTCCGCAGTGTCCGGATCGAGGTTTCCAGTGGGCTCGTCGGCGAGGACTACGGTGGGCCGGTGCACTAGGGCGCGCGCCAGGGCAACGCGCTGCAATTCGCCTCCGGAGAGCTGCGAGGGACGCGCGCCTTCGCGGTCCGCCAGCCCGACGGCGGCCAGCATTGAGCCCGCCCGCGTCGCGGCCTCGGACGTGCCTACGCCCTGCAGAACGAGCGGCAGGGCGACGTTCTGCGCCAGGCTCAGGTGGGGCAGGATGTGGAAGGCCTGGAAGACAAAGCCAATCCGGTCGCGCCGCAGGCGTGTCCGGCCGTCGTCGTCGAGGCTTTCGAGCATCACCCCACCAATCGCGACGCTGCCGCTGTCGGCGCGGTCGAGGCCTGCCGCCAGGTTCAGCAGGGTGGACTTGCCTACCCCTGACTCTCCCATGATCGCGACAACCTCACCAGGCGCGACTGTCAAGTTCAGACCCTCGAACAGCACACGTCCGCCGGGGACGGACTTTCGCAGCGTCGTCAGGGCCAGCGCGGGCGGGCTCGCGGATTCACTCATCCGTACAGCCTAGGCCGACCGAAGGCCCGCAGCCACCCCGGCGGACGGTGGCGCGAGCGTTTTGTCAGGCTAAATCCGCCCAGCGAAAGAGCCGCTGTCCAGCGATGTCATTACGCGGTCGCCTTTTCTGTGTCCCACCTCTGGTGGCCCTGGTCCGGAACAGCCAAAGGGTCGGTTGCCCTTGTTGGGCTCTGCCCATCGCGGTGATTCATCGGCGTAGATTGATTATTACCTGGGCTGATACCTAGGCCCGACAGACCCTGAAGGTCACCACCGAAACTCCACTGAAATCCAATGATTTCGATGAGTTATGGTGGGTGCAGTAGGATTCGAACCTACGACCCGCTGATTAAGAGTCAGCTGCTCTACCAACTGAGCTATGCACCCGTGCGCGAAACCGCTTAAGGACGGCGGACGGCAAGGGCGCGGAACATACTCAATGCCTGACCGAAAGCAAGACGCCCGGGGGAGATATTTTCATGGCCAGACGCGATCTCACCGGAGCCGTGGATTTTGCCTATCTGGAGGCCTTCACCCTCAATGAGGCGGCAGTGATCGATGAGGTCCTGTCCCTGTTCCGGCAACAGGCCCAGATATGGGCCCCGATGCTGGATCCGACGGCCGAGGGCTGGAAGGACGCGGTCCACACCATCAAGGGCACGGCCCGGGGTGTCGGGGCCAATCAGCTGGCCGAGGCCTGTGAGCGGGCGGAAGCCAGTGGCATTGCCGGTCTTGCTGGGGTGAGGGATGCCCTGGATGCCGCCCTGAGCGACGTTGCCGCATATGCCCACGAACGGGCGCTGCAGTCCCTCAAGACCCCGAGAGCCTAGATTCCGGCACCGTTATCGAGGGCCCGCAGAGCGGCCTCATGGGCCTCCGCCTCGGCGGTGATCCAGGCCAGGAAGGCCTTGACCTGGGGCAGGCGGCCCTTGGCCTTGGGATGGACGATGTAATAGGCGAAATCGACCGCAGTGGTGTCCGCCAGGGGGGTGACCAGACGGCCAGCCTCCAGATCAGCCTGGGCCAGGGTGCGTTTGGCCAGGGCCACGCCACGACCGTTCATCGCCGCCTCGATCACCAGGCTGGACTGGTTGAAGCGCGGTCCGCGATTGCCGTCGATGCCGCGAAGGCCACGGGCGGCCAGCCACATCAGCCAATCGGGGCAGCTGTCATCGGGATCTGGGGAGCCGTCATGCAGAAGGACGTGATTGGCTAGGTCAGAGGTCTGGAGAATGGGATTGGCGGCCTGGAGTTCAGGCGACAGCACCGGGATCACCGTCTCGCTGATCAGGCGGGCGACTTCCAGACCGGGATAGCGACCGCCGCCATAGCGGATGGCGATGTCCACCTCTCCCGCCGTCAAGTCCACCAGCTCGAGCCCGGCGGAGAGCCAGACATCCACATGGGGATGAAGCTGCTCGAACTTGCCCAGGCGCGGCACCAACCACTTGGCCGCAAAGGAGGGGGCAGCGGTCAGGCTGAGACGGCGGCCGTCCACCGCGGCGGTGAGCATGGAGGCGGCTTCAGCCAGGCGGTCAAAGGCCTCTCGCAGGGCGGGCAGGGCCGTCTGGGCTGCATCGGTCAGGAGCAGGCCCTTGGGCGTGCGCTTGAACAGGGCGGCACCCACATAGTCTTCCAGGTTCTGGATCTGCTGGCTCACCGCCCCCGGGGTGACCGACAGCTCATCGGCCGCGCGGGAGAAGTTCAGGTGCCGCGCTGCGGCCTCAAAGGCCCTGAGGGCATTGAGGGGCGGCAGGCGACGGCGCTCGGTGTTTCTTTCCAAGAGTTTTCCTGACAGTCCCGGCAGAGTTCTTGGGTTGCGAATTGGGCCCTGTGAACCGAGTTTGCAAGCATCTACCGGTGGAATGGCCCTTTTGCCGGCAGATATCCGACGGGACGGGTGAAAGCTCGTCCCGTCACGACTCCGGGTTCAGGCCATTAGAGAAGCTGCAAGTCATGTCGAGATCGAAGTCCGGGAGTGGGCCGGGGCGCGGACTGGTCCTCCTGGGATCCAGCCCGGTTGCCCAGCCTGGAACAGTCTGGCTGGTGGGAGCGGGCCCAGGCGATCCTGACCTGCTCACCGTTAAGGCCTTGAGGATTCTCAAGACCGCCGATGTGGTCGTCCATGACGGACTGGTCTCGGCCAACATTCTGGATCTCGCCCCAGAGGCTGCCCGTCGGATCTCTGTGGCCAAGCGCAAGTCGCGTCACGCCTATCCCCAGGGCGAGATCAACCGCATGCTGGTGGCCTTCGCCCTGGAAGGCCTGACCGTGGTCCGCCTCAAGGGCGGCGACCCCTTCATCTTCGGCCGCGGCGGCGAGGACCTCGAAGCCTGCCGTTCTGCCGGCATCACCTGTGAAATCGTACCTGGCATCACGGCCGCCCTGGCCGCAAGCGCCAGTGCCGGTGCGCCCCTGACCCATCGCGGTCTTGCCCAATCTGTCACCTTCGTGACCGGCCATGCCGCCCGCGGCGAGGAGCCCCAGCTCGATTGGGACAGCCTCGCCCGGTCCAATCAGACCGTCGTCATCTATATGGGCCTGTCCATGGCCGAGGGGATTGCCAACCGGCTGCTTGCCGCCGGACGCGATAGCGCCACCCCGGCTCTGATCGTGGTCAATGCCAGCCGGGTCGATGAGCAGCGGGTCCTGACCAGCCTCGGTGGCCTGGCCGAGGCGGCGGCTGCCCTGACGGGTCCCGCCCTTCTGATCCTGGGCGAGGCCATGGCCCTGGCCGATCTCGGCACGAACGCGTCCTCCCCGTCTGTTTCCACCCTCATTGCCGGAGCCCTGTGATGAAAGCCCTGACCGGTAACCGACTGGATGATGGCGAGGTCGTGTTCTGGGCCGCCGGGGGTTGGGTGCTCCAGTTCCAGGACGCCGAACTGTTCTCCGACCCGGACCTTGCTGCGGAGGCGGAAGGCGAGGCCAAGACCCAGACCAAGGTCGTGGTGGACCCCTATCTCATCGACCTGATCGAGAGCGGGGAACACTGGGCCCCCTTGAGCTATCGCGAACGTCTGCGGGCGCTGGGCCCCACCAACCATCTCGGCCACGGCAAGCAGGTGGCGGGCGGTGCGGTTCTGGAGGCCATTGCGTCGGCCTCCGGCGCGGCCCGGTCCACCGGCCGTGTCAATCTGATCAAGCGTAAATAGGAGCGGTCGATGTATCAGTACGACGCCATCGACAGGGACATCCTGGCCGACCGGACTCAGGAGTTTCGTGAACAGGTGGCCCGCCGTCTGGCGGGCGAAATCACCGAGGACCAGTTCAAGCCCATCCGGCTGATGAACGGCCTCTATCTGCAGCTTCACGCCTATATGCTGCGGGTGGCTATCCCCTATGGCTCCATGGATTCCCGCCAACTGCGGATGCTGGCCCAGATCGGTCGCAAGTACGACAAGGGCTACGGGCACTTCACCACCCGAACCAATCTGCAGTTCCACTGGATCAGCCTGAAGGACACCCCGGACATTCTGGCTGACCTAGCCAGCGTGGACATGCATGCCATCCAGACCAGCGGCAATTGCATCCGCAATGTCACGGCTGACCCCTATGCCGGGGCCACGGCGGAGGAGATCGACGACCCCCGGGTCTGGTCCGAGGCGATCCG
>CAIYZB010000133.1 GCA_903930545.1 uncultured Alphaproteobacteria bacterium | reverse complement strand
GGCCGCGGCGTTCCGCATCGCGCACGATATAGAGCGCAGCCCGGTCCTTGACCGAGGCCCCGGGATTCATGAACTCGGCCTTGCCGAGAATTTCGCAGCCCGTGATCTCGCTCGCATGGCGCAGACGGATCAGAGGGGTGTTGCCAATGGCATCCAGAACGCTGGTCGCGACAGTCATGGACCTAAACTAGGGTGCTGCGAGGGTCGCGAACAAGAGGCCGTTGCAGATCAGGGTCATATGGGACTTGTCTGGAGGGGGGCTCCGGGTCACTTAGGTTGAATTCCACGCACAAGACGCAGGATTCTGGACTGACATGGCCGTTCTGAAACTGGAAAAATGGAACCTCGCCATTGGCGATGGCCAGCCCCTGATGGTGATTGCCGGGGTCAATGTCCTGGAAAGCCGCGAACTGGTCATGGAGACCGCCGCGCACCTGAAGGCCGTCACGGCAGAGCTTGGCCTGCCCTATGTGTTCAAGGGCAGTTTCGACAAGGCCAATCGCTCCTCCATCAAGAGCTACCGCGGCCCTGGTCTGGAGGCCGGTCTTGCCCTGCTGGCCGAGGTCAAGGCGACCTTCAACCTGCCTATCGCCACAGATTATCACGAGACCGCCCAGGCGGTCCCCGTGGCGGCTGTTGCCGACCTCGTCCAGGTCCCGGCCTTCCTCAACCGCCAGACAGACCTTGTGGTGGCCGGTGCGAGGGCGGCCAAGGCCAATGGCGGCCTGCTGCATGTCAAAAAAGCCCAGCAGATGGCCCCCTGGGATACCCGCAACATCGTCTCCAAGGTGAAAGAGGCCGTGGACGGGGCCGACATCACCATCCTGTGCGAACGCGGCACCCAGTTCGGCTACAACAACCTGGTGGTGGACATGCTGGCCATCCCGGAGATGAAGAAGCTCGGGGTGCCGGTGACCATCGATGCCACCCACGCGGTCCAGCTGCCGGGCGCCGATCCGCGCACGGCGGGAGCTTCCACAGGCGGGCGTCGCGATGGCGTGGCCGTGATCGCCCGCTGTGCCGTTGCGGCCGGGGCGGACGGGGTCTTCCTGGAATTCCACACCGATCCCGACAAGGCTCTGTGCGATGGCCCCAGCTGCCTGCCCCTGTCTAGCGCCCGCGAACTTCTGGCGGGTTTGAAGGCGGTCCACGCGGTCGTAAACTGAGCCATGGATCTCTCCCCCCTCCAGCACCTTCTCACCGCCATTGCCGGATCCCGGATCGCCTGTGTGGGCGACCTGATGGTGGACCGATTTGTCTATGGTGATGTCACGCGCGTGTCGCCTGAGGCGCCCATTCCGGTCCTCGCCCGGACCCGGGAGATCGTCATGCTGGGGGCAGCGGGCAATGTGGCCCGCAATGCCGCCGCCTTGGGTGGGCAGGTCTCCCTCGTGGGGATCATTGGCGGCGATGCCGAGGGGCACGAGGCCATGAAACTGCTGGCTGACGAGCCGGGGGTCGAGGGTTTCGTGGTGACAGATGCCAGTCGCCCCACCACGCTGAAGACCCGCTTTGTGTCCGGCGGACAACAGCTTCTGCGGGTCGATCTCGAAAAGAGCGGCGCGGCCTCCGGCGAGGTCGAGCAGCGTCTGGTCCGGACCATCCGGGATGTCGCCTCTGATGTCGGGGTCATCCTGATCTCTGACTATGGCAAGGGCGTTGTCACTGACGCCGTCATCGCAGCCTGCCGCGATACCGGGGCCGTGGTGGTGGTGGACTCCAAGGCCCGCAGCTTTGCCCGCTATGGGGCGGTGGACCTGGTCAAGCCCAATGCGGCGGAACTGGCCTATGCCACCGACATGCCCACCAGCACGGATCGTGAGGTCGAACTGGCCCTGGCCCACGCCCTGACCCTTTGCGAGGCCAAGGCCATCCTCGTGACCCGGGCTGCCAAGGGGATTTCCCTGGCCGAACGTGGCCAGCCCGTCCGCCACTTCCCCCAGATCGTCCGGGAAGTCTTCGACGCCTCGGGGGCTGGCGACACCACACTCGCTGCGCTTGGACTGGCCATGGCCGCCGGGGCCTCAATGCCCGATGCCATCGGCTTTGCCCAGACAGCCTCAGGGGTTGCTGTCTCCAAGGCGGGAACGGCCGTGGTCTCACCGGAGGAGATGGTCGAGGCGGTCCTCGCTGCCCACCTTGCTCCGGCCGAGGCCAAGGTCGCTACGCCTCAGCGCATGGTCGACGAGGTGGCTGGCTGGAAGGCCAGGGGCCTGAAGGTGGGCTTCACCAATGGCTGTTTCGATATCCTCCACAAGGGTCACGTTACCTATCTGGCCCAGGCGCGGGGCTGGTGTGACCGGCTCATCGTTGGGCTGAATTCAGACCGTTCGATCCGGGCCCTCAAGGGCGAGGGCCGTCCGGTGAATGACCTGGAAAGCCGAGCCATGGTGCTGGCCGGTCTGTCCGGTGTGGATCTCGTCGTGCCCTTTGACGAGGATACCCCCATCGAGCTCATCGAGGCGGCAAGGCCAGACGTCCTGATCAAAGGTGCCGACTATGCCGAGGACGAGGTGGTCGGGGGCGACAGGGTCAAGTCCTGGGGCGGCGAGGTACGTCTCGCCGCCATTGTGGAGGGCTTTTCCACCACGGCGGCCATAGCCCGGATGCAGGAAAAGTCATGACCCGTCGCATTGTCTTCGTCACTGGCGGTGCCGGTTTCATCGGCTCCAACATCGTGGCGCGCCTCTGTGAAGATCCCAGCCTCGATGTGGTGGTCTGTGACCGCCTGCGGGAGGCGGAACTGGGCAAGTGGCGCAACATCGCCAAACATCCCATCGGTGACTTTGTCGCCCCAGAGGCCATGTTCGACTATCTGGACAAGCGCTGGCGCGACATTGCCGCTGTGATCCATATGGGGGCGGTGTCCTCAACCACAGAGCCCGACGCCGACAAGATCATCCATTCCAACTTCACCCTCAGCCGGGACCTGTTCCGCTGGTGTGCTGACCATCAGAGACGCTTCATCTATGCCTCTTCGGCCGCCACCTACGGGGATGGCAGCCTTGGCTTTGATGATCGTGACGACCTTGAGTCTCTGTCGGCCCTTCGGCCCCTCAATGCCTATGGATGGTCAAAATCCCTGTTCGATCTCTTCGCTGCCCGCCAGGCCGCGCGGGACTATGCGCCGCCTCAGTGGGTGGGGCTGAAGTTCTTCAACGTCTATGGCCCCAATGAGGGCCACAAGGGCGGGATGCGTTCGGTCATCCACCAGATCTGGCCGAAGGTCAGAGACGGCGAGGGGGTCCAGCTCTTCAAGTCGCACCGCGACGGCATTGCTGACGGCGGCCAGACCCGGGACTTTGTCTATGTCCGCGACGTGGCCAATGTCGTGGCCTGGCTTGTGGCCAGCCCTGAGGTATCGGGGGTCTATAATCTGGGGTCAGGCAAGGCCCGCTCCTTTGCCGACCTCGCCCGGGCCGTGTTCGACGCTGCCGGACAGCGGGCCAGTATCGACTATATCCCCATGCCGGAAGTGATCCGAGACAAGTACCAGTATTTCACCGAGGCCAGGATGAGCCGGCTGGTGGCGGCAGGCTATGACCAGCCCATGACGGATCTCGAGGCCGGAGTTTCGGACTATGTCCGGACCTATCTTTCCCAACCCGATCCCTATCGCTAGGGGATAGAGAGCCTCCCATGTTTGCGCGGCTCAAGGGGTTCAGGCGTTGGCTGGCGGTCGGGCTCTCGGCCACCCTTGCTATGATCGTCGTTGCCGCCGTCATCTGGCGGGAGGACATCCAGAGAAACGGCCTGGATCCCAAGGAGCCCTACCAGACCTATATCCCCCCCCGGGCCCCGGACTATGCCGACCGTGCCGCCTGGGCCTTGATGCCGAAAAAGCCCCTGGCCCCGACGGCCAGGGAACCGGCAGCGGATGTCTTCTTTGTTGGCCCCACCACCTATGACGGTGGCCACCACTGGAACGCCCCTGTCGATGACCCTGAGGCCGACAGGATCTTCCGTACCGTCATGGCCCCGAACTATGCGGGTCCTTTTGTGCGCGTCGGGCGGATCTTCGCCCCGCGCTACAGGCAGGCCAGTCTCTACAGTCTGTTGACCCTGAGGGAGGATGCCCGCGAGGCGCGGGCCTTTGCCTATGGCGACGTGGAAACGGCCTTCCGCTATTATCTGGATCACTTCAACCAGGGTCGCCCGATCATTCTTGTCGGAGTGGAACAAGGGGGCACCCTGGTTTCGCGGGTCCTGTCTGACGGTTCGGGTCTGGATCCAACGGTGCGCGCCCGACTGGTCGCTGCCTATCTGGTGGAGACCGCGGTCCCCTCGGATGCTCCGCCCCTGATCCCTTGTTCACGGCGTGACCAGGCTGGCTGCCTGGTGTCCTGGATTTCGGCCGGGGTCGCAGAGCCTGAACGGGCTCAGGTCCTGAAGGATCGCTCCCTGGTCTGGGGGCCAGGCGGCCAACTGGAAAATCTGCACCGCACAGTGCCAGTCTGCGTCAATCCCCTCATCGGCGCAGTGAGTCCGCTGGAGGCCTCGGCCCGGTTGAACCTCGGTGCGGCCAATGCCACGGGTCTTGAGTGGGGGGCCCGTCCTGCACTTCAGACCCGCCAGGTCTCGGCGACCTGTATTGCCGGGGTCTTGCGCGTCAGCCAACCCAGATCCTCGGCCCTGAGGCCATCTGGATCCTGGATGGAGCGGCGAAAACTCCCGGGATTCAATCTGTTCTACGGAGATCTTGAAGCCGATGCCGAGGCTCGGGTGGCGGCTTTGGGCACAGGTTCTAGCCTGCATCCCTGAGGTGGGTTCCGGATCTCCAGTCAAACAGTTCCTGCAATATCATCAGGGCCTTGCCGCGATCTGTTGAGAAGTTCGGGTCCCGGTTCAGGATCAGACGCGCGTCGTCACCGGCCGCCGCGATCAGGTCCCGATGAACGAAGGGGTCGGCGAAGACATAGTCCGGAAAACCGGACTGTTTCAGCCCGAGGGAATCCCCTCCGCCCCTCAGTTCGAGATCGGTCTCGGCCAGAACGAAGCCGTCGTCGGTTTTTCGCAATATATCCAGACGCTTCTGGGCATTTTCTGACAAGGGTGGATCATAGAGCAGGACGCAGGCGCTCTCCCTGTGGCCTCGGCCTACCCGGCCTCTCAGCTGGTGCAGCTGGGCCAGACCAAAGCGCTCGGCCTGCTCAATGACCATGATGGTAGCATTGGGCACATTGACCCCGACCTCCACCACCGTCGTGGCCACCAGGACGCTGATCCTGCCATCGGCAAAGTCCGCCATGACGGCATCCTTTTCCGGGCCTGACATCTTGCCGTGGACGAGGCCGACCGAGGGGCCGATCCGTTCGCGCAGTTCCCGGGCCCGGACCTCGGCAGCCTTGAGATCGATGAGCTCGCTTTCGCTGACCAGGGGGCAGATCCAGAAGGCCTGGGCACCACTGGCCACGGCATCCCGCAACCGCGCCTCCACCTCGCCGACCCGGGTCATGGGCGCGGCGCGTGTGGCGACCGGGGTCCGCCCCGGTGGCTTCTCGTCGATGCGGGAGACATCGAGGTCGCCATAGAGGGTGAGCTCGAGGGTCCGGGGAATGGGAGTAGCGGACATGGCCAGCAGGTGGACACCCTGACCCTTGGTCTGGAGCCTCTGGCGTTCAGCCACACCAAACCGGTGCTGTTCGTCGACCACAGCCAGTTGCAGGGCCTGGAAGGTGACCTCGTCCTGGAACAGGGCGTGGGTGCCCACGGCGACGCTGATGCGGCCCGAGGCCAGATCCCGCAGCTTCTCCGCCCGCATCATGCCCTTGTCCCGCCCGGTAAGCAGGACGGCGTGGATGCCCTGAGCCGCCAGTGGCCCTGAGAGGGTCTCGAAATGTTGCCGGGCCAGGATTTCCGTCGGAGCCATGAGGGCAGTCTGTCCGCCCGCTGCGGCGACATCCGCCATGGCAAGCATGGCCACGACAGTCTTTCCTGATCCCACATCCCCCTGAAGCAGGCGGCTCATCCGTTCGCCAGAAGCAAGGTCCTGACGAATGTCCTCGAGGGCCCGGCCTTGCGCACCCGTCAGGCTGAATGGCAGGTCAGCGGCCAGGGCCGCTGCGAGAGGCGAGGCCGGGATCTTCCGGGCCGGCTCCGCACGCCGGTCTGCCTTGCGCAGGGCCATGGCCAGTTGATGGGCGAGCAGTTCGTCATAGGCCAGACGACGCAGGGCCGCAGACTGAGGCGTAAGGTCGGCTTCGCTCTGGGGGGAATGGATCTTGGCGATGGCGTCCTGCCACGAGGGGAAGGCCTCCTGAGCTAGCCAGGCGGGGTCCTGCCATTCGGGCAGGGCTGGAGCCCGCTGGAGGGCTTCGAGAGCAAAACGACGGACAGAGCGCGCCGGCAGTCCAGCCGTGGCTGGATAGACCGCTTCGAAGGCCGGGATCTCTGCGGCCTTTTCCGGCGCAACCATGTAGTCTGGGTGGGTGATCTGCCAGTCCAGGCCATAGAGTTCGACCTTGCCGGAGACGAAGCGGCGCGAGCCCTCGGGGTGGCGTTGGGGCAGCTGGTTTCCGAAGGCCCCGAAGAAGACCAGGGTCAGGACGCCGGTGCCGTCATAGGTCTTGATCCGCCAGGGTTGCTGCGGGCTGCGGGGCTTCTGATAGGAATCGATCTCGACCTCGAAGATCTGGACCTCCCCCTCCCGCGCAGATGCCACCGTGGCCTGTTCTCGGCGGATGAGAGTGTGAGGGCGCAGAAAGAGGACATCGCGAACAAGGGGGCCTGCCAGCTTGTCCAGCAGGGGGGCCACACGGGGGCCCACTCCCTTGAGGGAGGTCGAGGGCGCAAAAAGCGGGAACAGAATCTCGGGCCGCATGATGCTCATCATAGCCTGACCATGGACAGGCCGGAGACCTCATGATGAATATTGGTGTGTTTCCGGGGAGGGAAGTCTCATGCGTCAAATCATCGCCGCCGCCGCCATGTCAGCATTCCTGGTGGGTTGTAGCCAGCAG
Source organism: uncultured Alphaproteobacteria bacterium (assembly GCA_903930545.1). Classification (GTDB taxonomy): domain Bacteria; phylum Pseudomonadota; class Alphaproteobacteria; order Caulobacterales; family Caulobacteraceae; genus Phenylobacterium. Next base: position 3,303 of record CAIYZB010000133.1, on the reverse strand, counting down.
ACGGCTGATCAGGCTGCGACTACGCCCCCGCCAAGTCCGGCCCCGGCCCCCGTTCCAGCCGTGGCGGTGGACCCCGCCTTGACGGGCTTTGTTCACGACAAGGGCGCAGACCTGTTCGGCTACTACTATCCGAGCCGCGAGGTGAAGGTCGGAAACTACAAGCTCGATCATCTTCATATCGCCGGGGAAATGGGCTTCGGGGAGTGGGAGTCCGGTGCCCGCACCAGGACCTTCGGTCCGGTCATGCTGGAATTTGTGGATGTCACCAGCCCGACCCGCACCAATGCCCTGGGTGCGCAGGTCTATTCAGTGACCCTCCGGGTTCTGCCCACAGCCTATCTGGTGGAACCGGGCCGGATTCGCTTTGTCGGAACCGAGCCTCATCTGGGTGAGGTGCGCCTTGATCTGGCCCTGGATACGGCTGCTCTCAACCGGGCCAGAAAAAATGCCAACAAGGCCAATTCCCCGGTTGAGGTTGTTCTGAAGGGTGGCTTGCAGGTCGGGACCAATCCCTTTGCAGATCTGGGCTGGAACTGGTTCGGCGGCGACTGATCGGGCTGGCATCCGCTGGCGAGGTGGCCTATATCGCCGACCCTCATGGATGCGCACGAAACACGTCTGAAACGGTTGAGCTTCCGCGCCTGGCGCCGGGGCTTCAGGGAAGCGGACCTCATTCTGGGGCCGTTCGTGGACGATCATGCCCGGGACCTGTCGCCGGGTGACCTGGACGATCTGGAGCGTCTGCTCGAGGAACTCGATCAGGATCTCTATGAATGGATCATCGAAAAGGTGGATACCCCGCCCCAGTTCGACAATGCCATCATGACCAAGCTGCGGGCCTATCGCGATACCGTCTACACCCAGGCGGGCGAGAATGGCTGACGGATCGCCCAGTCCGGCGGACCTGCGCCGGATTGGCCAGGACCCGGGCCGTCTCGACATCGTCGGTGCGCCAGAGGGTTATGACGCCCTCGTCATGGCCGATATCGTCAAGGCTCGCGGGGGGCTTTCGGTCTTTGTGGCCCGCGACGGATCGCGCCTCTCGGCCTTTATTGATGCGTTCCATTTCTTTGCCCCCCAGGTCGAGGTCATTGCCTTCTCCTCCTGGGACTGCCTTCCCTATGACCGGATCGGCCCCTCTGCCGGGGTAGCTGCCCAGAGAATGACGACCCTTGCGCGTCTGGCCCATGGTCTGGATCTGTCCAAGCCCAAGCTGCTGGTCACGACCGTCCCGGCCCTCCTGCAACGGGTGCCGCCCCGCTCGGTCGTTGAGGGCGCGGCCTATTCGGCGAAGATCGGTCACGTGGTCGAGATCGCCGATCTCGAACGCTATTTCGCCATCAATGGCTATCAGCGCGCTTCCACCGTCTCTGAGCGGGGCGAGTTCGCCATTCGCGGTGGCGTCATTGACGTCTTCCCGCCCAATGCCGAGGAACCGGTTCGTCTCGACCTGTTCGGCGACACCCTGGAATCCATTCGCGGCTTTGACCCGGAGACCCAGAGATCTACCCGGCAGTTGAAGGATATCAGCCTGCTGCCGGTCTCCGAGGTCTTGCTGGACAAGGAGGGCATTTCCCGCTTCCGGCGGGGCTATGCCGAGACCTTCGGCGCGCCTGGCGGTGACCCGCTTTACGACACGGTCAGTGAAGGTGGCCGCAGGGCCGGGATGGAGCACTGGCTGCCCCTGTTCTATCCGCAGATGGCGACCCTGCTGGACTATCTGCCGGACAACGCCCTGATCGCCCTGGATCATCTGTCTGGTGAGGCCCGCGACGAGCGCATGGCCATGATCGCCGATGCCTATGACGCCCGCGCCCAGGCCGACCGCAAGGCTCACTATCATCCTCTCGATCCCGACCGGCTCTATCTATCGGCCGAGGAATGGGACGAGCGTCTGGCCAGGCACGCCGTGCGCCGGTTCTCGGCCTTCAATGAGGCCGGAACCGAACTTTCGGTGGATATGGGGGCAAGGCTTGGCCGAACCTTTGCCGCCGAGCGGGCCCAGGACTCGGTCAATCTGTTCGAGGCTACGGCGGATCATGCCCGGCGGATGGCCGCGGCTGGCAAGCGGGTCCTCTTTGCCTCCTGGACTGACGGGTCGTCCGAACGTCTGGGAACCATGCTGGCCGATCATGGCCTGAAGAACATCTCCCTGGCCGCCTACTGGGATGCGGCGCGAGCTGCAGACCCCAAGCAGCCCCAGAGGGTCGTCCTGCCCCTGGAATCCGGCTTCGAGACCGCCAATCTTGTGGTGATCTCCGAGACCGACATCCTCGGGGATCGCCTGGCGCGTCCGAAAAAGCGTCGACGTGCCTCCAACTTCCTGGCCGAGGCTTCCTCGCTCAGTCCGGGCGATCTGGTGGTTCACATCGATCACGGCATCGGTCGCTATGTCGGGCTGAAGACCCTGGATGTTCAGGGCGCGCCCCACGACTGCCTGGAGCTGCTCTATGGCGGCGAGGCCAAGCTCTACCTGCCGGTGGAGAATATCGACCTCCTGACCCGCTATGGATCTGACGGGGAGGGGGTTCAGCTGGACCGCCTCGGTGGCGCTGCCTGGCAGGGCCGCAAGGCCCGGGCCAAGGAACGGCTGCGGGACATGGCCATGGGCCTTATCCGCATTGCCGCCGAACGGTCCATGCGCACCACAGATCCCGTCGATCCGCCCCATGGGGTGTTCGAGGAGTTCTGCGCCCGCTTCCCCTATGAGGAGACCGACGACCAGCTCAATGCCATCGGCGATGTTCTGGAAGATCTCGGTGCCGGCAAGCCGATGGATCGCCTGATCTGCGGCGATGTCGGCTTCGGCAAGACAGAGGTCGCCCTGCGCGCCGCCTTTGTGGTGGCCATGAGCGGCCAGCAGGTGGCCATTGTCGCGCCGACGACCCTGCTCGCCCGTCAGCACTACAAGACCTTCACCGAGCGGTTCCAGGGATGGCCGGTCAAGGTGCGCCGCCTCTCGCGCATGGTTCCGACCAAGGAGGCCAACGAGACCCGCGAGGCCCTGGCCCGGGGCGAGGTCGAGGTGGTTGTCGGCACCCATGCCGTCCTGTCCAAGCAGGTCAGCTTCAAGGACCTGGGCCTGGTCATTGTCGACGAGGAGCAGCACTTCGGGGTCAAGCACAAGGAGAAGCTCAAGGAGCTTCGCGCCGACGTGCACATGCTGACCCTGACCGCGACGCCGATCCCCCGGACCCTCCAGATGGCTCTTTCGGGCATCCGCGAGATGTCGATCATCGCCACCCCGCCGGTGGATCGACTTGCAGTTCGCACCTATGTCACGCCCTTCGATCAGGTGGTGAT
>CAIYZB010000132.1 GCA_903930545.1 uncultured Alphaproteobacteria bacterium | reverse complement strand
TCACAGAGGGCCGGGTTTTCCTCACCGGCGTCCAGGCCCTGCTGCGGGTCATGATGGACCAGAGGCGTCTGGACCTGGCCGGCGGCCTCAATACGGCAGGCTTTATCTCTGGCTATCGCGGCTCACCCCTGGGCGGGCTGGACCAGCAGGCGGCCCGCGCCCGCAAGCCCCTGATCGCCGCCGCGGTGGTCTACAAGGAAGGCCTCAATGAGGACCTCGCCGCCACCGCCGTCTGGGGCAGTCAGCAGGCCAATCTGTTCCCCGGCGCGAAGTTCGATGGGGTCAATGGCATGTGGTACGGCAAGGCCCCCGGGGTCGACCGCACCGGGGATGCCTTCAAGCACGCCAATTTCGCCGGCACCTGGCCAAAGGGCGGGGTCCTGGCCGTGGCCGGGGACGATCATTCCTGCAAGTCCTCCACCCTGCCGTCCCAATCGGAATATGCCTTCCAGGACTTCGAGATGCCGGTCCTGTCGCCTGCCGATGTGCAGGAGGTCCTGGACTACGGCCTGATGGGCCTGGCCATGTCGCGCTATTCGGGGCTGTGGGTCGGGCTCATTGCGCTCGCCGACACCATGGACTCCGGGGCGACCATCGATGTCTCCCTGGCCCGCCACCAGATCGTGGTCCCGCCGCCCCCACCGGGGGGCAATCTCGGGATCCGTCTGAAGGACCAGCCCCTCGACAAGGAACGCCGTCTGCGGCTGCACAAGATCCCGGCCGCCCTGACCTTTGCCCGGGCCAACCGGATCGACCGGGTCATGCTGGAGGCCCCGCGGCCCCGACTCGGCATCGTCTGTCAGGGCCAGGCCTATAAGGACGTCATCGAGGCCCTCGCCGCCATGCGGATCACGGCGGAGGAGGCCGCCGCCCTCGGCGTCACCATCTACAAGGTCGGCATGCCCTGGCCGCTTGAGCCTGCAGGCCTGAGAGCCTTTGCGGCTGGCCTAGAGACCCTGATGGTCATCGAACACAAGCGGCCCTTGATCGAGGTCCAGGCCCGCGCCGCCCTTTATGACCTGCCGGCCCATGCCCGGCCCCGGATCATCGGCAAGACCGACGAGGCCGGCCATCCCCTGCTTTCAGAGCTGGGGGCCCTGTCCGTGGCCGAAGTCGCCCTGGCCATCGCCGACCGCCTGCCCCCGGGACCTCATATGGACCGGGTCCATGACTATCTGGGCCGGGTCTCGGCGGCCTCCATGGCGGCGGTCACTCTTGCGGCCGACCAGCAGCGCAAGCCCTTCTTCTGCTCGGGCTGCCCGCACAATACCTCCACCCGCCTGCCGAAGGGCTCTCGCGCCCTGGCCGGGATCGGCTGTCATTACATGGCGACCTTCTCCGACCCCTCGACGGATCTGAACAGCCATATGGGCGGGGAGGGTCTGAGCTGGGTTGGCGCGGCCCCTTTCACGTCAGAGCCCCACGTCTTCGCCAATCTGGGAGATGGGACCTATAACCACTCCGGATCCCTGGCGATCCGCGCCTCCATCGCGGCGGGGTCCAACATCACCTACAAGCTGCTGTTCAATGATGCCGTGGCCATGACCGGTGGTCAGGCGGCAGAGAGCGGCTTTACCCCTGCCCAGATCACTCGCCAGCTCGCCTCCGAAGGCGTGGTGCGCACGGTGATCGTGGCCGACGATCCCAGCCGCTATGACGCGGTCACCGACCTTGCCCCCGGGGTGGAGGTGCGGCCGCGCACGGAACTCATGGCCGTCCAGCGCCAGCTGCGGGTCATCCCCGGTGTGACCGTCCTGCTCTATGATCAGGTCTGTGCGACGGAAAAGCGCCGCCGCCGCAAACGCGGGTCCATGGAGACGGCGACAAAGCGTGTCTTCATCAACCCCCTGGTCTGCGAAGGCTGCGGGGACTGTTCCAAGGCCTCCAACTGCGTCTCGGTGGAACCCCTCAATACGGAGTTCGGTCGAAAGCGGCGGATCAACCAGTCCAGCTGCAATACCGACTATTCCTGCCTCCAGGGCTTCTGCCCCTCCTTCGTCACCATCGAAGGGGCAGAGAACGCCCAGGCCAGGGCCATACCGGCCCTGACGGCGGACTCCACGCCTCTGCCAGAATTCGAGACCCTGGAAGGGGTGCGCAATATCGTCTTCACAGGCATTGGTGGGACCGGGGTGACCACGGTAGCCTCGATTCTGGCCATGGCCGCCCATGTGGATGGCCGCGCCGCCTCGGTGGTGGACATGACCGGTCTCGCCCAGAAGGGCGGGGCAGTCTTCTCCCATCTGCGGATCGGAGAGAGGGAGGATACCGTGATCGGCGGTCGGGTGCCTGCGGCCTCTGCCCACGTACTGATCGCCTGTGACATCCTCTCGGCCGCTGGTGCCGATGCCCTGGCCCTCTATGCCAAGGACCGCACGGTCGCCTGTGGCAATGAGGACTTTGCCCCCACGGCGGACTTCGTCTCCGACCGGGATGTGCGTTTCGAATCCGGAGCCATGTCCGGACGGATCCGGGCGGCCAGCAAGGCCTATGACCAGTGCCCGGCCCATCACCTGGCCGAGAGCCAGTTCGGCGACGCCATCTTTGCCAACATGATCATGGTGGGCTTTGCCTGGCAGAAGGGGCTGGTGCCGATCTCCAGCCGCGCCATCTATCGCGCCATCCGGCTGAACGGGGTGCAGAGCGAGGCCAATCTCCAGGCCTTCGAGCTGGGCCGTCGGGTGGCCCATGACCCCTCTGCCCGCGGTGTGGCCGAGGCCGATGTCCCGACCCCTGAGACCCTGGACCTTGCAGACCTGATCGCCCGGCGCACGGCCGAGCTCACGGCCTATCAGAATGAGGCCTATGCCCGCCATTATGGTGAGCAGGTCGCGGCGGTGGCTGCCCTGGGTTCCGATCCCCTGACCCGGGCTGTGGCGGTCAATCTCTACAAGCAGATGGCCTATAAGGACGAGTACGAGGTCGCCCGCCTCTATAGCGATGGCCGGTTTGACCAGATGAAGTCCGAGACCTTCAAGGGCGGCAAGGCCCAGGTCTGGCTGGCCCCGCCTCTGCTGAACCTGAAGGACAGCGAGGGGCGTCCCCGCAAGATCGCCTTCGGTGGCTGGATGTTGCAATACGGCTTCCCGGTCCTGGCCCGGCTGAAGGGCCTGAGGGGCACGGCCCTCGACCTGTTCGGCAATTCCGAAGAGCGCCGCACCGAGCGTCGGCTGATCAGCGACTACGAGGCCGGTCTCGCCCGGCTGGTCGCTGAATACAGCCCGGCCCGGGCCACTCTGGCCCTGGAGATCGCCCGGCTGCCGGACCAGATCCGCGGCTATGGCCACGTCAAGGACAAGGCCGTGATGGTGGCTGACCAGCAGGCGGAAGGCCTGTGGTCAGCCTGGGCGGCTATTTGACCGAGGCGCGGACGGCCCGGGCAAAGGCGTCCTGGGCCCTCCAGAGCTCATCCTTGCTGGCGGCGGGCCAGGCGGAGTTGATGGCGATCACCAGGTTTTCCTTCGGATAGATGATGATCTGCTGGCCGAAGATGCCCTCGGCGGCATAGCCGCCATCGATGATCCACCAGAAATAGCCATAGCCGGTCTCCACCCCGCCCGGGGGGAAGGCCACGTGCTGGCGCGTTGCGTCGGCGACCCAGCCATCGGGAAGGATCTGGCGGCCAAAGCCCTTGCCCCCCTCCAGCATGAACTGGCCGATCCGGGCATAGTCGCGCAGGGTCATGGACATGCAGCATCCACCCCGCTCGTGGCCGGCGACATCGTCCACCCAGACGGCGTCCAGTTCCATGCCGGCGGCAGACCACAGGGTCTCGGACAGATAGGTCGACAGGGGCTTGCCCACGGCACTGGAGACAAGGATGCCCACGAGGTCGGTCTCACCGGTCTTGTAGACGAACTTGGTGCCGGGTTCGGCCTCCCGGGGCAGGCGGCGCATATAGCTGACCACCGGATTGACCCCGGGTTCGAGGATGGAGAGGCCGACCTTGGCCACGTCGGAATCGAGACTGGTATAGTCCTCGTTCCACTTCACACCGGAGGTCATGGTGATGAGGTGGCGAATATTGACCCCCTCATAGGCACTGCCCTTGAGTTCGGGGATATAGGCGGTGACGGGGTCATTGAGGCTCTTGATATAGCCGTCCTGGATGGCTGCCCCCACCAGGGTGGCGGTGACCGACTTGGCCACCGAGAAGCTGGTCCAGCGCTCGTCCTTGCCACGGTCGAGGCCATAGCGTTCCAGCACCACCTTGCCGTCCTTCAGGACCAGGACACCGGAGGTGCGCATGGCGGGCATATAGGTATCGACGGTCCAGCTCTTGCCCTGCCAGTCCCACTTCGGGTCCAGAGGGTGATCTGACAGCGGCAGCTCGCGCACCTTGGGCCCGCGCTTGACCACATGAGCCGGCGACAGCTTTTCCATGTTCTTGTAGCCGACCTTCTGCTGGTCGAGAGTCCACATCAGGACCGCAGCCCCGGCCGGGGGCAGGGGCTGGTCCGCGGCCAACACCGGCTGGGCCATGAGGCCGAGGGCCAGGATCGCAGGGGCGATCCGCCGTGTCAGAAATGCCCGCATCTGTCTCTCCCCTAGGGTCTGTTTTGGTTGGCCCGGACCCTAATTGTCCGAGTTCGATTTGCATACCGGCGCGGTTGAGCTAGGCGATGGACATGGCGAATTTTGATTTCGATGCAGTTGTGGTCGGGGCCGGGGCTGTGGGGCTCGCCTGTGGCTATGCCCTGGCCCGGCGCGGCCTTGTTGTGGCGGTGCTTGAGGCTGGTCCCATCATCGGGGAAGGGGTCTCGGCCCGCAATTCCGAGGTGGTTCACGGGGGGCTCTATTATGCCACCGGCTCGCTCAAGGCCCGACTCTGTGTCCAGGGCCGTCGCGCCCTCTATGCGTTCTGCGACAGCCACAAAGTGGCCTATGACCGGTGCGGCAAGCTGGTGGTGGCCAATGGCCCGGAGGAGGTCGCCCGCCTCGATCACATCCTGGACCAGGCACAGCTGAACGATGTCGAGGGCATGGTGCGCCTGACGAGGGCCGAGGCTATCGCTCTGGAGCCCGAACTGCAATGCGATGCGGCCCTGCTGTCCCCCGAGAGTGGGGTCTTCGACAGCCACGGCTATATGCTGGCCCTGCAGGGCGAGATCGAGGTGGCTGGCGGTGCTGTTGCCACCTCCACCCCCTTTGAAGGCGCTCGCGCCCTGCCAGATGGCGGATTCGAGGTCCGGGCCGGAGGGGCAGACCCCACCACCCTGACCTGCCAGCGTCTGATCACGGCGCCGGGCCTGTCAGCCCAGGCCGTAGCGGCGACCATCGAAGGCTTTCCCCTCGAGACCATCCCCAAGGGCCATTACGGCAAAGGGGTCTATTTCCGGCTCGCGGGGAAGGCCCCCTTTGCCCGGCTGGTCTATCCGCCGCCGATCCCCGGGGCCCTTGGTACCCATTATCGCCGGGATCTGGGGGGGCAGGCGGTGTTCGGCCCGGACCTGCAATATGTCGAGACCCTCGACTATGCCGTCGATCCAGCCCGGGCGGTGGAATTCTACACCTATGTCCGCAAGTTCTGGCCGGGTCTGGCCGACGGTGCCCTGATGCCTGACTATGCGGGGATCCGGCCCAAGCTGCACGGCCCGGGGGAGCCCCAGCCCGACTTCCGCATTGATGGGCCCACGGCCCACGGCATGACGGACCTGGTCACCCTGTTCGGGATCGAGAGCCCGGGCCTGACCTCCTCCCTCGCCATCGGGGAAGAGGTCGCAGCACGGCTGGGTCTTTAGGGCTTCGGCGTCACCTTCAGGACCCGACCCTTGCCGTTATCGGTGGCGATATAGAGATTGCCGTCCGGACCCTGGATCACGTCGCGGACCCGCTCGCCGACCTCGGTCAGAAGACGCTCCTCGCCGATCACCTTGTCGCCCTTGAGGGTCAGGCGGACCAGGTGCTTGCCCCCCAGGCCACCGATGAACAGGCTGTCCTTCCAGGCCGGGGCCTTCTTCGAGGTGTAGAAGGCCATGCCGGAGGGGGCGATGACCGGATCCCAGAAATAGATGGCCTGCTCGGTGCCCGGCTCCTGGGTCCGGCCCTCGAGGATAGGCTTGCCCTGGTACTCGATGCCATAGGCAGCATTGGGCCAGCCATAGTCCTTGCCGGCCCGGACGATGTTCAGCTCATCCCCGCCCCGGGTGCCGTGTTCGACCTCCCACAGGACCCCGGTGCGCGGGTTAAGGGCGGCGGCCTGACTGTTGCGGTGACCGATGGAATAGATCTCGGGCAGGGCCCCCTTGGTCTTCACAAAGGGATTGGATTTCGGGATCGAGCCGTCGGCATTGATCCGGGCAATCTTGCCCAGGGTCACGTCCATCTTGCGGGCCTGGAGGCGGCCCGGGGTGACCGAGCGGTCCCCCATGGTGACGAACAGGGTGCCGTCGCGGCCAAAGACCAGACGACCGCCATAGTGCAGGATCGAGCCCACGAAATTGGTCTGGCGGAAGATGACCTTCATGTCTTCCAGGGCGGTATCGGTCAGGCGCGCGCGGCCAACGGCCGTGTGGTTTCCGCCTTCGGTGCCCGGCTCTGAAAAGCTGAAATAGACCAGCTTGTTGGTTGCGAAATTCGGATCGATGGCCAGGCCCAGCAGGCCGCCCTGTCCATTGGTGTCCACCTTGGGCAGGCCGCTCAGGGGCTCTGACAGTTTGCCATCCGTGCCCACGATGCGCAGGCGTCCCGGTCGTTCAGTGACCAGCAGGCGGCCGTCGGGCAGGAAGGCCAGGCCCCAGGGCTTGTCCAGACCCTCGGCATAGGTGGTGACCTCATAGGCCACCCCGGCCTTCAGTTCCTTGATCCGGGTCTGGCCCTCAAAGGCCGGGACCTGGTCCTTGGCATTGGGGGCGCGGGTTTCCACGCCCTGGGCGAGGGCGGCCGTGGCAAGGCCCAGGCTCAAGAGGGCAGCAGAGGCGATCAGGGTCAGACGGGACATGGGCGGAAATCTCTCAGGTGTCAGGGAACAAGGGTGGCGAGGGCGTCCTCAGGGGAGGCACCCTCCAGATGGATCAGGGACCAGACGGCGAAAAACAGCAGGGGCCAGCGCTCGCCCCCATCCTTTGAGAAGCTCTCGGCGACGGCCTCAGGCGTGCGCAGGGACCGGACGGCCTCGACCTTGGCCACCCGCTCTCCGATCTCCCGGGCCCGGGGGGCGATCCAGGCGTCCACCGGGACGGTGAAGCCCTTCTTTCGGCCCCAGGGATCAGCCTCAGGACAGACCCCCTCCAGCCAGCGGCGGACCAGCCACTTGCCATAGCGACCCCGGACCTTGAACCGGTCGGCGAGGGGGAAGGCAAAGGCGGCGACCTCCGGGTCCAGGAAGGGGGTGCGGCCCTCAAGTCCATTGGCCATCAGGCAGCGGTCCAGCTTCAGCAGCAGGTCATTGGGCAGCCAGGTAGCGATGTCGGCCCACTGGGCCTTCTGCAGACCACTCAGCCCTTCAGGGGCCTTGGCGATTGCGCGCCAGCGGGCCAGGACCTCGGGCTCGGTGGATCGGGGTTCGGCCATGCGGCCCCCAAGCCACGCAGGGCGCAGGGCCCGGCGATAGCGGCCATAGCCGCCGAACAGCTCATCCCCGCCCTCGCCGGTCAGGACCACAGTCAGGGTGCCCCGGGCGGCCTCGGCCAACTTGTAGGTGGGCAGGGTGGCATAGTCGGCGGTGGGGTCATCCAGGGCCCAGGCCACCCTGGGAAGGAGCCGCCAGAAGTCCTCCTCATCAAAACGGGTCTCGCGCCAGTCGAGGTTCAGGGCCCGGGCGACCTTTTCCGCCTGGCCCCGTTCGTCCCGGGCACCCGGCGCATCAAAGCCGCAGGTAAAGGCAGTGACCGGCCGGGCATTGAGCCGCGACATCAGGGTGGCAATGGCAGCAGAGTCGATGCCCCCGGACAGGAAGAGGCCATAGGGCACATCCGAGCGCTGGTGGACAGCGACGCTGTTTTCCAGAACCGCGTCCAGCTGACGGATCAGGCTGGCCGCCTCGCCGCCGCGATCGGTGCGCACCGGCAGGGCGCTGCGACGGGAATGAGGCACCAGGGTGCCATCCACCACCTCCACCACTTCACCCGGCAGCAGGCGCCGCACGCCCTCAAAGATCACCCCGTCGGTGAGGGTATAGTTCATCCCCAGTAGTTCCCGGGCCCGGTCGGGGACCATGACCGGGGCCACCAGATGGGCAAAGGCTCGGGGCTCGGAGGCAAACAGCACCGTGCCCTCGTGCTCCAGCACATAGAGGGGCTTGATGCCGAAGGGGTCGCGCACCAGCCAGGTGCGCCCGTCCGAGCCGATCAGACACAGGGCATACATGCCCCTCAGCCGGTCAAAGGCCGCAGGACCCTCCCGGTCATAGAGGTGCAGCAGGGGTTCGAAGTCTGATCCCGTGGCCACCGGCAGGTCATGGTCGCGGGTCAGTTCCAGATAGTTATAGATCTCGCCATTGCCGATCACCGTGCCACCAGCGGCGTGCAGGGGCTGCCAGCCGCCCTCCAGATCGATGATGGACAGGCGGGCATGGGCCACCGACCCGCCGGGGACCTGCTCCACCCGGATCCCGTCAGGCCCGCGGTGGGTCAGGGTCTCGATTAGAGCCTGGGCCGAACCTGGCCCATGGAGCACACCGGCAATGCCGCACATTCAGGCGGCTCCGTAGTCGGCAAACAGGGTCTGCCAGCGGGCCTGGACGGCGGCTTCGGAAAACTCGCCCTCCACCCGCTCGGCCCCGTTCTGGACCAGACGGATGCGCAGCATGGGGTCGTCCAGCAGCTGGCGCACCCCGGCGGCAAAGGCGGCGATGTCGTCCACCGGGGTCAGGATGCCGTCCTCGCCGGAGCGAATCAGGGCGCTGGGACCCTGGCTGGCTGCAGCGACCACCGGCAGGCCATGGGCCCAGGCCTGGATCACCACATTGCCCAGGGGCTCATAGCGGGAGGGAAAGACGCAGATGTCGGCGGTGCGATACAGCGCCGAGGGATCATTGCGCCAGCCCAGGAACCGGACACGGTGCGCAACCCCCAGGGCCTCGGCCAGGGCCTTGAGGCGGCCCTCCTGCGGGCCAACCCCGGCGATCCAGAGCCAGGCCTCCGGCAGATCTCGCAGGGCGGAGATGGCCACATCCTGGGCCTTGACCTCATGCAGCCGTCCCATGGACAGCAGCAGGGGGACATCGGCGGGGGTATTGAGGCTGGCCCGGTCCACCGGGGCCACATCGGGCGGGGCAGCGGCAAAGTTGGGGATGTAGCGGACCTTTCCCGCCGGCCAGCCCTGGGCCACGATCCAGTCAGCAATATCCTCTGTATTGGCCACCAGCTCGTCGAAGCCGCGATAATATTTGAGATTATAATAGCCCCCCAGCCGCCCGATCCGGGCCCAGGGCCCCTTCGGCGTGTGGCGGGCCGCCCGGTTCATCCAGGCCAGGGCCAGCTTCGTCTCCTGCCGGCGGGCAAAGCCGGCCACCTGAAAGCGCGTCAGAAGATCAGCAGGGCCGCCGAATCGGTATTGGCCAACGGGCACTCCGGCAGCCGTCAGGGTCTTCTCGCGATGGGCATTGGGACGGATGGCGGCGGCCTGGGACTGGCCAGAACGGGCAAGACTCGTCACCAGGTCGAGGAAATAGGTCTCCGCGCCGCCTTCGCCAGCCGTTCCAAGGAGGTGGAGCACAGTCATATCGCCCCTAACCTAGCTTGTGATTGGCTGACACCCAAGCCGCTTGAAGCGACGAACTTCCCACCCTATAAACCCCGCCTTCGCCGACAGGCACGGCGGCTGGGTAGCTCAGATGGTTAGAGCGGTGGATTCATAACCCACAGGTCGGCGGTTCGATCCCGCCCCCAGCTACCACTTCGTCGAGAGTGGTTATTCCCAAAGCGCGACAGATTTTTTCCGCCACCTCATTCGGGGTGTGCTGGCTCGTGTCGATATCCAGATCATAGACCATGTCCCGATTGACCCGGTGGAACTGCCAGCGGGCCAGACCGATCTCGCGGTCGCCCCGATCGCGTTCCCGCTGTTCCAGAGCCTCGAGTGGAGCATGAAGGCCCACGAGGTGCAGATCGGCATGGGGCGAGACGAGCTCTCGATAGGCCTGGGCTTCACCGCCGGAGAACATGACATCATCGACGATCAGGCTGTTGCCCTGCCGGGCCAGGGCGGCGACGGCGTGGCGCATGCCATCCAGCAGGCGCTCCATCGCCGGGCCGCTATGGATGGCGATGGCGGGGTAGCCCTCGGAGACCTGGACCTCGAAGATATAGCCGTCCGGGTGGCCAAACATCCGGGCCGGCAGCATGTCGAGGAAACTGTCCATAGAGACATGGAGCAGTGGCTCGAGCGCCATTGCCTGAAGGGCCTTCGCCGTAGACGTTTTGCCCACACTTCCGACCCCGTTCAGCAGGATGACGGTGGGGCGTCGCAGGGTGGTTTCGGCGGGGTCGGCCATGGGGCGACCATCCTACAGCCCCCGGGATCGCCGGTCACGACCGGGAGCTTCTCGAGGGAAAGCGGTTTAGGTCACTCCCCGACTGGCGGTTTTGGTGAGGCATGAACGATCCCCTCGGGAAGCAATAGCCTTGCCTGGAGGATCATGGTCACCGCGACACCGCCCACAATCCAGAGAGTCAGCCATTCAAAGGGCAGTTGTTTGCCAACCCCCAGTCGAATGCCGACCAAGATCAGCGGGTGGATTGAGGCGGTGAGTGCGAGGGCCAGTGTGGCCTTGATGGCCGCCGATGGAGCCGCGCCGACGCTCCTGGCCCTGTCCCAATTGGCCCAGGCGGACCAGGCCAGGGCCAGGATAAGGGTCACGATACCTTTGGGATGAATGCCACCAACCAGGGCAAGGACCATAAAGCCCAGGCAGTGGGCCCCGTATTCCTGTTTTCGCATTTTCCAGCCCGTCTCGTCGGGGGGTTCTGGTCTCGATGGAGGTTTGGGCCGTGCGAGGCTGGCGAAAATCCAGATCGACAGGGCCAGCATGAGTGCGGTCAGCGGGCCGAGATCGGCATCATCGTCCAGGACCGCATTCAGGCCAAATATGAACCCTATTGCCAGCAAGGGCACGCAAGCCGCGAGCGCTGCTCTGACAAGACGGGCTCGTCCTGTGGGTTCTGGGGGCAGCATCTGGGTCTCCAACGCTTGGCGAGGCCAATTGATGCAATCCAGAATGGTGCATTTCTCCTTAAAAGTGCAATCCGAAATAGCGCTCAAACTTCCTGTGCCACAAACCTCCGCCTGACCCCCGGCAGGTCGGGCTGGCAGAAGGGGTCCATGCAGCAAGCAGTGCGGCTGGATCGGACATAGTCCTGCTCATGCCACCAGAAGGCGGCGCGCTGTGTCTTCAGCTTTTCGGGACGGGTCAGATCTGCGCTCTGCGTGCTGGCAAAGGGTGCCAGCAGGGTGGGGATGTCATGGACCTCGCCATTGCGAATGACCTGCCGGACACGGGCCGCGTCCTCGATATGGCTCAAGGGGTTGCCCTCGGTGACCACGATATCGGCCAAGGCTCCGGGGGCGATGATACCCAGGGGCTCGCCCAGGAATTCCCCGGCATAGCGGGTGGCGGTGGTCAGGGCCTCATAGGGGCTCAGGCCGAAACGGACCATGGCCCTCAGATTCATATGCAGGCTGATCCCGTTGAAATCGATGGGAGAATCGGTCCCGGTTACCACGCGTCCGCCATTGCGCAGGATGTCCTTCAGGTGGTCGATATTGGCCTTGAGCGAGGCCATGGCTGCGGTGGTATCGGCACCTGTCATCTGGCGCGCCCGCTCGGTCAGCCGGGCATATTCCCACGGCGGATAGAGGGTGCGGGTGCGGGCATCATCCACCAGGGAGCGGTCCTCCCCATAGAGGGCCGAGGCGGTGAACAGGGTCGGCGTGCGCCGGGCCCCGGACTGGACGAAGAGGGCTGTGACGTCCTGATAGCTCACCCCCCTGGCGCTCACTGTGCGGGAATAGCCAAAACGGCTGGTGGCCCCCATGTGCTCCATGCCGTCCAGGCCATAGCTGAGCGCCGGATAGTGATAGTGGGAGGTGACGGGGATGCCCTTGGCATGGGCCCATTCGGTCAGGGCCTTCTGGGCCGATAGCGGCTGGCGGACATAGGACTTGATGAGGTCATAGGACAGGGCCTCGACCCGGGCCAGTTCCAGGGCCATCTGGCCGGGCTCGGTCACCGGGCGCATGAAATTGTAGAAGATCCGCGAGCCATCAATGGCCTCGCCGGTGGAGAAATAGCGCGGTCCCAAGCGGGTTCCGGCATCAATGGCCTCGCGGTCCTCCACCATGTGATAGGCCGGTGAGCCGGGGGAGCGGGCCGAGGTCACGCCCAGGGACAGCCAAAGGCGGCCCTCGCGGTCGCCATAGCCATAGCCCTGCATCTGGCGATGGGCGTGCATCTCCACCAGGCCAGGAATGATGGTCGCATCCCCGGCATCGATGAGACGGGCATCGCTCTCGGCCGGGGCCTCGGCACTGGGTCGGATGGCGGCGATGCGGTTGGCCTCGATCACCAGATCGATATTGTGGCGCAGGTCCGGGCCCTGGCCGTCCCACAGCCTTGCCGCGCGGATCACGGTGCGGCCAGCGGGTTTTGCAGTGGCCCAGGTGAGGGGCAGTTTCACGGTCTTTGCCGAACCACCTGTGTCGCTGATCAGGCGCAGCCTTCCGGCGGACAGGTAGAGCAGGCTGGCGGAATCCCCGCTCCAGGTCGGGGCATCGGTGACCTCGTCATTGATGGGCCGCGGCGTCCCGGTGAACTGACCCGTGGCATCCACATTCACCAGATAGAGCCGGGAGGCGAAGACAAAGGCCAGGGACTTGCCGTCCGGCGACCAGACCGGCCCATCATCGCCCCGGGTACCGAGGGACTTGTGCGGCAGGACCGGCTGGTAGCGCGCCTTGCCTGTGGCCACATCCACGGTCAGGATCTCGCTCAGGCCCTCGCGGAAACGCGGCGAATAGGGCTTGAAGGCGGCAAGGGCCAGGGTCTTGCCGTCCGGGCTCCAGCTGGGCTTGCCGGGTTCCCAGATCGCGCCGAAGACCTGACGGACCTTGCCAGTGGCGACCTCCACCGTGTGTAGGGCCCCGTTCTGGTCGAGGAAGGCGATGAAGGTGCCATCCCGGGACCAGGCGGCTGAGACCGCGGCATCGGGGTGGTGGGTGAGCTGACGGTCCTCGCCGCTGGCCAGGTCGTGCAGCCAGATGTCCAGGGTCCCGCCCCTGTCACTGGAATAGGCCAGGCGGGTGCCGTCCGGGGACCAGGCGGGATCGACCTTGTAGAAGCTGTCGCCGATCAGGGCCCGGGGCTTACCACCAATGGGCAGGAGCCAGAGGTCATTGAGGGCGCGGAAGACCACCTGCTGGCCGTCAGGGGACAGGGCCGGAGCCCCGATCCCCACCACCGGACGAGGGCGGGTGGAGTCGAAATCCCGTCGGCGCTTGGTGTAGTTGGGCCGGGTGACCGGAACTGCCAGATGGAAGGCGATGTCGGACACCGCACCGCTGGCCGTGCGGCGACGAATAGCCCCGTCGGCGGCATAGACCAGCTCCCCTCCCGGCAGCCAGGTGGGGCGGAAGGGAAAGACATCCTCGCCTGTGAACAAGGGCCCGGTTGTGCCGCGCAATTCAGCCCGGCCCCCTGAGATGGTTGCATAGACCACGTCCTTGCCGTCCGGGGTGAAGGCCGGGCTGTGAAGCTCGCTGGGGTTCAGCCGGTCACTGGAGGCGGCCAGGGTGGCGGCAACCCTGCGGTTGCCCTGGGCATCCACCACCTCGATCCGGGTCCGGTCCACGGCAAAGGCTATGGCCTGACCGTCCGGCGACCAGGCGGGCTCACAGGCCTGACCCTTGGCCGAGGCCCAGAGCCGGATCTCGCCGCTGGCCAGGTCCAGGGTGTGGATTTCATAGGTCCCGCCACGGTCGGAGGAAAAGGCGATCTTCGTGCCATCGGGAGAGACCCGGGGCTCGCGGCAGTCGAAGGGGCCCTTGGTCAGCTGGGTGAGGCCCTGTCCATCGGTGCCTACCGACCAGATGTGGAAATTCCCGTCGCGATAGGACTGGAAAATGACCCGGCCGCTGTCTGGCATCCAGTCCGGCTGGGCGCCGTCTGTCAGGTCATCGGTGAGGCGGCTGGCGGCACCGCCCTCCACCGGCACGGTCCAGATCACCCCGAAGAGGTCAAAGGCAATGGACCTGCCGTCCGGGGCTGCGGCCACGGCGATATTGGTGCCCTGGGTGATGGTGACGAACTGGGTGTCGCTATCGAGGGGCACGGCCGGAGCTGGACGGGCCTGTCCCGGGACGGGGAGAGAAGAGATCGCCAGGGCTGTGCCGCTGAGGGACAGAAGGGCGCGCCTGTCCATGCCCTTGCCGGTTGATCTGGTCATGGCCCGTCTCCTGTTCGACACCGAGCCTTGCAGGAATCCCTTCGGGGCGAAAGCGTCGGCTTGGGCCGATCAGTCCGGTGCGTACTGATCCATCAGAACCGCCAGGCTCCAGGGCGTCTGGACCGGTCCGCTGCGGAACTTGAACCCGGCATGACCAAAGGCGGCCCGGGCGGCCAGATTGTCCGGGTGAGGGTCAATACCGATGGCCCGGATCCCCCGGGCAAACAGGTCCGCCACATACTGGCGGATGAAGACAGTGCCATGACCGGCACCGATCAGATCGGTCTCGCCGATATAGACGTCCATGCCCCGGGAGGGGACCGGCAGATAGTCAAAGGGATGTGGCGTCCAGCCGTGGACATCATAGTCCTGAATGAAGCCCAGGGGCCGGTCCTTGAGTTGCACCACCCACATGGCGATACGCGGGTCTGACAGTTTCTCTGCCTCATCCTCCACGTCAGGTTCGCCCCACCAGCGCCGGACATGGGGCTGGTGACGCCAGCGGGTCAGCAGGGGCAGGTCCGCCTCTGAGACGGGCCGGATCAGATAGGCCATGGCTCAGCTCAGATCGGTGAAGGGGTTGTAGGCCACCTCCCACAGATAGCCGTCCGGATCGGCAAAATAGCTGGAATATCCGCCCCAGAACACTTTTTGCGGCGGCTTCACCGCCCGTGCGCCTGAGGCCACAGCGTGGGCCCAGACGGCATCGACCTCGGCCTCCGACGCCACATTGTGGGCAAAGGTTATGCCGCTGAACCCCGAGCCGTCATCGGGGACCGTGGCATCCTCGGCCAGCTTGTCCCGCGGATAGAGAGACATCCATGTCCCCTCCAGCTGGAACATGATGTGGTCTTCGCCCTCGGTGTAGTTGTGGGGCGCAAAGCCAAGGCCATCGCGATAGAAGACCAGGGCCCGGTCAAGGTCGCGGACGCCGAGAGCGATCATGCTGATCTTGGGCTTCATCAGTAACCTCCTCGCTTAATGTTCTTAATTTGTTCCGCAAATCTCTGCGGCGTCAAGGGCTTTCGGAGGCGGCGGCCTTGCGGTTATCCTCGGGTTCGATGCCCTCGGAGCCCTGCATGTCGCCCTATTCGCGTCCACCCACCTCTCGCGAAGCCTATGCGGCGGGGGTGGAGTCCGAGCTGGCCGAGGAGCGGGCCCAGACCCTTGGCCGCGCCGGACGGGGTGTTGAACAGGCCATGGCGGCCCTTGCGGCCTTTGACGAGGCCGGGGGCGGGGAGGGCCGTGAAGACCTGCTGAAAAGGGCGGCGGATGCCTTCTGGCGCTATTCGGTTCAGCGGGAGGCAGGAGGCTTTCGCGACCAGAGGGAGGCCATCCAGATCTATGGCATCACCCGGGAAATCATGATCCGGATGGGCGCGCGCTAAGCGGCGCTGATCCAGTCGCCGGAAAGGCTGTTCAGGGCGATCCCCACCAGTATCACCTGGGCCCCGCCGCCGATCTGGATGACGACGTCCTGGCCCACCTGGGCCACGGTCCATTCCGAGCCAGGGTCCAGCAGAACCCGGTCCCCCTCTGCCAGGTTGAAGTCGGTGACCTGATCGATCCCGGCATCACCAAAGCTGTGGAAGGTGTCGGCCCCTGCGCCACCGGTGATGCTATCGTCCCCCCGATCGCCCGATAGCCAGTCATTGCCCGCCTGTCCCAGCAGGGTGTCATTGGCCTGACCGCCGCGGATAATGTCATCGCCATTGCCGCCGTCCAGCCAGTCATTGCCGAGATTGCCCAGGACCAGGTCGGCTCCTTCGCCGCCGTCCAGCAGGTCATTATCCTTGCCGCCCACGACCCAGTCGTCTCCGGCCCCGCCCGAGACCGTGTCATTGCCGGCATTGCCGTTGAGGTCATCGAACTCGGCCCCGCCGGTCAGCTGGTCATTGCCTTCGTCGCCGCGCAGATAGTTGGTTCCTGACCCGCCATCCAGGCTGTCATCGCCCTCGCGGCCGAACAGCCGATCATTGCCGCCCCGGCCTTCCAGGCGATTGGCGGCAGAGTTGCCAGTGATCCCGTCTGATCCTGATCCGCCGATGGCATTTTCGATCACCGCACCGTCGGCTATGGCCACATTGCCAGACAGCCCCCCGACGTTGGAGAAATAGCCACCCCTCAGCTGGATGAACTGGTCCTGCCCATAGCCGCTGAAGTCGAAGGTGTCGTTGCCCCCGGCGTCCCAGACCGCGAAGATCACCCGATCAGAACCGGCGGTGATCTGGAACCAGGGCCGCTCGGCATTGGACCCGAAGCCATAGACCGTGTCCCCGGTGCGGGTGGTCATATTGGTCCCGTATTCCATCTGGATCGCGCGGATGTCATCGAGCTGAGGCGCGGCGGGATAGCGCCCGCCATAACTGGCACCGGTATTGGTCTCGGAAAAATAGCTCATCACCGTGTACTGGCGGCTGTCTTCGTAGTACTCGGCATTGACCTGGTAGGTGAAACTGTTGCCGGTGATGACGTCATAATTCCCGGGATGGCCCAGGCCGATGGCATGGCCGATCTCGTGGATCAGGGTCGCAACACCGCTGGTGCCCTGGGCCAGGTTCTGGTTGGACGGTCGCGAGATGTTGACCCAGACGTCACCGGCGCCTGAGGACGGCAGGGTCGAGCCGGGATACATGGCAAAGGCTGCCGCGCCCTCGACCCCGGCGCTGTAATTGCCAAACAGGATGGCGGCCTGATTGCTGAACGCCTCATCGCCGAGCGCGCCTTCGCCCACCCGGATAAAGGTGATGTTGCCGGCATCCGACCAGGCGGTAAGAGCCAGTTCGGCAAAGCGGATCTGGTCGGGCCCAAACCGGGAAAAGCCCACTGTGTCAGAGGGCATGTTGGTGGGAGCCGATGACCGGAACCCATAGGTCACGCTGAAGGCAGCACCGAGCACGCCCCCCCAGCCGGCCTCTCCACCGATCAGGTCATTTGCCGCAGCGGCCAGGGTCTTGCTGGGCTTGCCCAGGGCAGAGCCGCCGCGCTCGTCAATATTGAGATAGGCGAGGAAGGTGGCCTCGCCGCTGCCCGTATCCATCAGGTTCATACCGGTCCGGGTCAGTCGCGTGTTGCCACGCCCCATTCGTTCCAGGCGACGATGGCGGGCATATTGGGCAGATACATGGCCTCACCCTCTCCAAGCTTGAAGCCGGCTGCGGCGATGGAACTGCCAATGGGCCGCGTCAGGTGACACCCCCCGGCCATGCGCTTCCAAAGGGGTTCCCAGAACCTCTGCCAGCGGGCGGGCTCCGGATCCGGCGCTCCGCCATGTTCGCAATAGAGGAACCGGCCACCGGGCTTCAGAACGCGGCGCGCCTGGTCCAGGGCCGCGGTCGGGGTGTGAACCGAACAGAGGGTGAAGGTGCAGACCACACAGTCGAAGCTGGCATCCTCAAAGGGCAGGGCCTCTGCGGTGCCCTTCTGGACAGATACCTTCAGACCCTCTGGCCTAGGTGCGGCCTCGGCCTGGACGCGAAGTTCGTGGGCCGGATCGACCCCGATCACTTCGCTGACCTTGGTCGGGTCATAAAAGGGCAGGTTCAGGCCCATGCCGATGCCCAGCTCGAGGACGCGGCCCTCCGCCCTGGGCACGATACGGGTGCGCTGCTCCATCATGACCGGGCCGGAACAGGCGCAGGTCAGAAGCTTGGGCAGAATGTAGCGATCGTAGAATGAGGCCATGGCCGCAGGATGCACCCGGACCGCTTCGGAGGCCAGTGCCTAGGCCGCCGCGCTGGCGGGATCTTCCCCCAGGAGGTTTTCCTGAAGGGCCCTGAGCAGGACCTCGGGCTTCATCGGCTTTTCCACCACGTCGTTCATCCCGGCCCTCAGATAGGCCGCGGCATCTTCCGGATCGGCATTGGCGGTCAAGGCGATGATCGGCACCCGACCGGCGGGGCCCGGCAGCATGCGGATTTCCTTGGTGGCAGTGACCCCGTCCATGCGGGGCATCTTGATGTCCATGAGGATGAGGTCGAAGCGACCGCTGCGGGCGACATCCAGGGCCTCGACACCGTCAACGGCGGCTTCGGAGGTGCAGTCGAACATCTCGCAGAGGGTCTGGGCCACAGTGCGGTTGGTGGCATTGTCATCCACCACGAGGATATGGGCCGCCCTGGCGCTGGTACTCGGCTCGGGCACGGCCACGGCATCAACGCTGACAGGCGCTGCCAGTTCAAAGATCAGGGTCTCGCCGCCGCCGCGATTGGGCTCGGCCCGCAGCCTGCCGCCCTGGGCTTCGACGATCCTCTGCCCCAGGGCCATGCCGATGGCGATCTCCAGTCCGAACAGGGCTTCGATCTCCCGCAGATCCAGGGCGCGCTCGCCCAGATTGCGGTCACCACCGCCGCGGACGCGGCCTTCGATACTGAGATAATCGCCCAGGCCCGTGGCTCGCAAGGAGGCCTCAATGACCCCGCGACGCACCCCGGCCATGGCCTGACCGATCAGGCCGTCAAAGACCTGGACCAGACGTCGAGAGTCCGCGATCACCGCCGCTTCCGGGTCACCGTCATAGGAGACCAGCAGGGTCACGCCTCGGGCGGGGGCCTCGGCCTCCCACTTCTGCTGGATCATGTCGGCCAGATCCCGCAGGCGCACCGGGCCATTGTCGAAGATGAGGCTGTCGCCGGAGGCCTGCTGGAGTTCCATACTGGCACCGAGGATCTTGCGGACTGCAGAGGCCGCCTCCGCCACCCCTTCCACACAGGCCAGGGCATCAGGGCTCAGGTGCTGCCGCTCAAGACGTTCCGCCAGGGCCAGGACGCCTTCCATCTGCTGATGGATTTCGCTGGTCACGCGTTCAAAGAAAAAGTCAGGCAGGGACATGAAGCGCCGGATAACCTTGAGACAGCCTTCAATCTCGGCCCAAGCGCTTGAAGATAGGTTAAGTCCCGATACGAGAACAAAAATCAGATCAATAGGTCCGATCCCGGTCTGGCCGGGGCTTTCGGAATCCTCGCCCCTCACGCATATGGAGTCATGACCAAAGCCTCAGCCCCCTCCCGCGCCCTGGTGCTGTTTTCCGGCGGCCAGGATTCCAGCGTCTGCCTCGCCTGGGCCCTGAGCCGGCATGACCATGTGGAGACCGTGGGCTTTGACTATGGCCAGCGCCACGCAGTGGAACTGCAGCAGCGGCAGGTCATTTTGGAGGCCTTCCGGCAGCAGTTTCCAGACCAGGCCGTCAGGCTGGGACCGGATCATCTTCTGGATCTGAGGGGCTTCGGGGCCGTGGGCCAGACCGCCATGACCGAAGACCGGGCCTTTGAAATCACTGAAAAAGGCCTGCCCAATACCTTTGTGCCGGGGCGCAATCTGGTCTTCCTGACCTATGCTGCGGCCCTGGCGGACCGGCGTCAGCTCAATGCCCTTGTCGGGGGCATGTGCGAGACGGACTTCTCCGGCTATCCCGACTGTCGCCGCGACAGTCTCGATGCCCTTCAGACGGCCCTGAACCTGGGCATGGCCCAGGACTTCGTCGTCGAAACCCCCCTGATGTGGCTGACCAAGGCCGAGACCTGGGGTCTTTCCCTGAAACTGGGAGGACAGGCCCTGGTGGACCTGATCATCGAGCACAGCCACACCTGCTATCGCGGGGAGCGGGGCGAACTCCATGACTGGGGTTATGGCTGCGAGGACTGCCCGGCCTGTGACCTGAGGGCCAAAGGCTATGCGGAATGGACCGCGGCTGGTCGGCCGGAGCTGGTCCCATGAGCTATGCGGTCAAGGAGATCTTCCTGACCCTTCAGGGGGAGGGTGGCCAGGCGGGCCGCGCGGCGGTCTTCTGCCGGTTTGCGGGCTGTAACCTCTGGTCCGGTCGGGAGGAGGATCGGGCGCGCGCGGTCTGCACCTTCTGCGACACCGACTTTGTCGGCATGGACGGGGAGGGCGGTGGCCGTTTTGCCTCGGCCGAGGATCTGGCCGCGGCCGTCGAGGCGACCTGGCAGGGTGGCGAGGCCAATCGTCTGGTGGTCTGCACTGGCGGCGAACCCCTGCTACAGCTGGACCCGCCCGTGATCAGTGCCCTGCACGCACGGGGCTTCGAGATCGCGCTTGAGACCAACGGCACCCTGCCGGTCCCGGACGGTGTCGACTGGATCTGCGTCAGCCCCAAGGCCCAGGCCCCGGTTGTGCAGCAAAGCGGCCATGAGCTGAAGCTGGTCTTTCCCCAAAAGGATGTCGATCCGGCACGGTTCGAGACCTGGGATTTCGCCCGTTTCCTGCTTCAGCCCATGGATGGCCCGGACCGGATCGCCAATACCGAGGCGGCGATCGCCTATTGCCTCAAGCACCCTCGTTGGCGTTTAAGCATGCAAACCCACAAATATCTCGGCATTCCCTAGGCCTTCAGGTCTCTGGGGACGGGCTAAGAGACTTCCCAGGCATGACCCAGCGACTGTTCGAAATCACCAAGGCGGCGACCTTTGACGCCGCCCATCACTTCCCCGATGGCCCTGCCCATCGGCCCTATACCCGCCTGCATGGCCACAGCTTCAAGGTCGAGGCGACGGTCCGCGGCCCGACTGTGGAACCTGTGGGCTGGGTTGCTGACCTTGCTGATCTCGACGGGGCGCTGAAGGCGGTTGCGGCTGAGCTTGACCACGGTCTGCTGAATGAACGGCCGGGTCTGGAACGTCCGACGCTGGAGAACATCTGCGTCTATTTTGCCGAGCGCCTGAGCGCGCAGTTTCCCGGCCTGTCGCAGATTGTGGTGTCTCGCCCGACGATCGGCGAGAGCTGTGCCCTGTCCTTGGGCTAGGGATCAAGGTCCCCCTCAGTCGGCTCTGCCGACAGCTCCCCCAGAGGGGGAGCAATGAGTTCGGTATAATTCCTCCCCCTCTGGGGAAGTGGCACGCGAAGCGTGACGGAGGGGGCCCTAACGCTTCGCCTTCTGACCAGGGGCCGTGGCGGGCTGGGCCTTTTGGTCCTTCTTGCCGCCGCCGGGGATGATGGCGCCCGCGACATGGCCGACGCCGCGCGCGGTCATGCCTACGCCCTTGGCGGTAACGCCGATGGCCACCCCGGCAACGGTGCCGACAGCGAGGGCGATGCAGCCGGACTGGGACAGGCCCAGGGCCAGGATCAGGGCGATTTTGACGGGTTTCATGTGAGGCTCCTCAAGATAGGAGAGGCCAAAACAAGGTTAAGAATTGGCCAACGCGCGCCGGAGACCTAGCTGGTCTTGGGCACAACATCCGTCGAACGCCGGCCGGGACCGGCATAGTTGGGGTCAGTGCGGCGTCGGCGATCGGGACCGAAATAATCGTCTGACCTGACGAATTGCCGGCCATGGTCGATGATGAGCCGCAAGCGGTCGATGACGCCTCGCGCCGTGATGGGCTTGGCTAGGAACTCATTGACCCCTGCATCACGGGCTTCCTGGATACGGCGCAGGGTCGAATGGCCGGTGATCATGATGACCGGCACCATCTGGTTCGGGCTGTCGGCGGAGTTTCTCACCAGCCGGACAAAGTCGATCCCGTCCAGGGGCTCCATGGCAAGGTCGGTTATGACGATGTCGATATTGTGGGCCCGCATCAGTTGCAGGCCTTCGGCGCCGTCTCCGGCATCGATGATGTGCTGGACCCCAACGGCGCGCAGAATCTCTGTGATCAGCACGCGCATGTGCTGATTGTCATCGACCAGGAGAATTCTCAGCCCGTCTAGGCGCACTTGCGGTTCGGCTCCCTGCCGTCGCCACTGCTAGTGGCCAGTCTACTGACCCCTGCGGACTGTTTGTCTCGGCGGCGAGGTGCTTAGCGTTGGGTCAACTTGCCGGTCAATCTCAAACTGGCCTTTCGAGCGATCAGCCCACCTGGCCGCGATGTCTCAGATAGGCGTCGGCCAGAACACAGGCAGTCATGGCTTCCACCACGGGCACAGCCCGGATCCCGACACAGGGGTCGTGGCGACCCTTGGTGCGGACCTCGATCTCCTCGCCGGCCTCGTTGAGGGACCTGCGGGTGGTGAGGATGGAGGAGGTGGGCTTGAAGGCCACCCGGGCGACCAGGGGCTGGCCGGTGCTGATGCCCCCCAGGATGCCGCCTGCCTGGTTGGAGAGGAATTCAGGGCCATCAGGGCCCATGATCATCTCGTCGGCATTCGCCTCGCCTGACAAGGCGGCGGCCTCGAAACCGGCCCCGATCTCCACACCCTTGGCCGCATTGATGGACATGAGGGCCGCTGCGAGTTCGGAGTCCAGCTTGCCATAGATGGGAGCGCCCCAGCCGGCGGGCAGGCCGGTGGCCTCGATCTCGACAATGGCTCCGGTTGAAGACCCGGCCTTGCGGACCTTCTCCAGATGCTCTTCCCAGACCGGAACCGTCTGCGCATCCGGACACCAGAAGGGGTTGTTATGGGTCTCGGCCCAGTCCCAGCGGCTGCGATCGATGCGGTGCGGTCCGATCTGGACCAGGGCCCCGCGGATCGTCACCCCAGCCACGATCTTGCGGGCCACGGCCCCGGCGGCCACCCGGGCAGCGGTTTCCCGGGCCGAAGCCCGACCGGACCCTCGATAGTCCCGCACGCCATATTTGGAGAAATAGGTGAAGTCGGCATGGCCCGGCCGGAAGGCCTGGGCGATCTCGGAATAGTCGCGACTGCGCTGGTCGACATTCTCGATCATCATCGAGATCGGTGTGCCGGTGGTCACGCGACCATCGGTGCGTTCGTCCTCGAAGACCCCGGACAGGATCTTCACTTCATCGGGCTCCTG